>JAJBTD010000180.1 GCA_020861055.1 Clostridiales bacterium
CCACGAAGGATGTCAAAATGCGGGCGGGGGTGAGACTGGTGCGGTCGATCAGCGCCTGCCCTACCAGGCAGATCAGCCCTCCGGCGAGAAATGCCTTGATGCAGTTATAGATGATATCGGTCATGTGAAATCTCCTCCTATCGCCGGGCGGACAGGGCCACGGCATGGCAGATGCCGGGGATGCTCTCCCCCTGGCCCAGGGCGGTGGGGGAGTGGAGAGCCCCGGTGCCGCAGAACAGGATATTCTCCCACTGTCCATTGCGCAGTCCCTCCAGCAGCAGGCCGGTGAGTACGGCGGCGGAGCAGCCGCAGCCGGAGCCGCCGCAGTGAACGTCCTGGTCTTCCAGGTCGTAGAGCATCAGCCCGCAGTCGTTGTAGTTGGACAGCTCCACCCCGTCCTGGTCGAACAGCTTCACCACCAGGGCCTGGCCCAGCTTGCCCAGATCTCCGGTGACGATGAGGTCGTAAAAGCTGGAGGAGCGCCCTGTATCCTTTAGGTGGGTGTCGATGGTGTCGTAGGCGGCGGGGGCCATGGCCGCCCCCATATTGTTGGCGTCCTTGATGCCCCGGTCCCGGACCCGGCCTACGGTGACGTGGGTGACATACGGCCCCGGCCCGTTTTTTGCCAGTACCACCGCTCCGGCGGCGGTGGCAGTCCACTGGGCGGTAGGGGTCCGCTGGCCCCCGTATTCCAGAGGCGTCCGATACTGCCGCTCCGCCGTGCAGAAGTGGCTGGAGGCCACCGCCCCCGTCCACGCCCCAAAGCCTCCGTCCAGCAGCAGCGCCGCCAGGGCCAGGCTCTCCGCCATGGTGGAGCAGGCCCCATAGAGGCCGAAAAAGGGGACGCCGGTGCTCCGGGCGGCGTAGGAGGTGGCGATGCACTGGTTCATCAGGTCTCCCCCAAAGAGAGCGTCCAGCGCCCCGGCGGGCTGCCCCGCCTGCTCCAAAGCCTGGGCCAGCGCCTGCTCCTGCATGACGCTCTCCGCCCGCTCCCACGTCTTTTCCCCGAAATAGCTGTCCTGAGAGACGGAGCCGAAGCACCGCCCTAATGGGCCCTGGCCCTCCTTTTTGCCCACCACGCTGCCCCAGCCCGCCGCCGAGGGAGGGCAGGAAAGGGCAAAGGTTCGGCTGCCCTGTTTCTTCGTTTCCATTCATATTCGCTCCCTTCTGTTGAGGAAAGTTTGCCCGTCGAGGCGGAAAATATGCCGGTTTCCCCGAAAACGTCTGACTTCCCGGAGCGCTCTGTTACAGGTATCATCATTTTACGCACACATGGGTCACAGCCCCCACAAGCCGCCCGTTTTGCAGGATGGGACTGCCGCTCATCCCCTGGACAATGCCGCCGGTGGCGTCCAGCAGACGCTGATCGGTGACCTGCAGGAGCAGGCTCTGGTGCTGACCGCCGCCGGAGGGATAGACCCGGAGAATCTCCACGGTGTACTCCTCCACCGTGTCCCCGTCCACATTGGCCAGAATGGTGGCTTCGCCGGTCCGAACCTGGTCGGCAGAGGCCACCTCCACCGCCTCACCGTCAAAGTCCGCTCCCTCTGTCACGCCAAATACGCCCCAATCGGTGTTGGCAGTGAGCTGGCCCAGATCGCAGGTCAGGTCAAAGCTGCCGTGCAGCTCTCCCGGTACGCCCCGCTCTCCCCGAATCCGCCCGGAAACGGCAGAGGGCATGATCGCCCCGGACTGGAGGGGCATGAGCAGGCCTGTGTCCACATCGTTGATCCCGTGGCCCAGGGCGGCAAAGACGCCGGTCTCCGGGTCATAAAAGGTCACCGTCCCGATGCCCGCCATGGAGTCCCGGACCCAGGCGCCCAGCCGGTAGCTGCCGTCAGAGAGGCAGGCCGCCGCCTGAGCGGTCAGGCTCATCTCCTGTCCGCTTCGGCAGGCCTGGATGTCCAGCGCCCCTCCGCTGTCCTGAACAGCGGACTGCACCTCCTCAATGGTATTCACCTGCTGGCCGTTGATAGAGGTGATGATGTCCCCTGTTTTCAGTCCGCAATCACGGGCGGGAGAGCTGCTCCCCTCCTGGGTGGCCACGTCAGAGAGGGCTACCACCATGACCCCTCTGGAAAACAGCTTGATGCCTACCGTATGCCCCACCGGCACCAGATACCGCGTCTCTCCAGCGCTCATACAGGCGGCGGCCTCTCCGTCTCCCGGCAGCGCCGCCAGCCCCAGGGCGGTCAGCAGCGCCGCCGTCAGCAGCACCGCCCAGCCCCAGGGCCGTTTTTCCTTTTTCCCCTTCATTTTCCATCCCCCGTTTTCCTCCAATTGCGCTTCCCCTGCGCCTGGTTACTATGTTCCTCTCTTTGGCCCTTCAACCGCCCCAAAAACGCCAATGGGAGCCACCTTTGGGCGACCATTTCCTGCCAGTCCGCCCTGACAACGGTTTGCAGAAATTGACAGGAAATGATTTCCTCCGCCATGTAGGTTTTCGATGCGCTTCCTTCCGATGCCGCTTTGTTTACTTTGGCCCGACGGAGACGGTTCATGCCCGAATCCGGATGGAAAAGTTTTAATATGTATTTTGTACGGAAACCGTTAAAATTTCCTTAACTGCTTGCGCCGGAAAAGCCCCTTTGCTATAATGGCCTTGTCCGGGCGGAGAGGCCTGGCAAGGGGGATTGCCTATGAATGATTTGAACTGCCTTTTAGACTTCATCCTGAAATTCAGCGAGCGGATGCTGGTCAGCGGGGCCAATCTGGAGCGGCTGGACAACTGCGTCTATCACATCTGCGACGCCTACGGCTGTCAGGATGTCCATTTTTTCGCGCTCAACTGCTATGTCAGCCTGAGCATGAAGGACGCCGACGGGAACCGGGTCACCGGACAGCGGTGCATCTGGGCCGGCACGGATACCCATCTGGAGCATCTGAGCCACCTGAACCAGCTCTCCCGGCAGATCTGCGCCGAAAAGCCGGAACCCACGCAGTTAGAGGGTCTGCTGGAGGAGGCGGGGAAGGTCCGGGGCTATTCCCAGCCCATGCTGCTGGCGGGCTTTCTGCTGGCCATGGCCGGTCTGACCGGCGTGTTTGACGGGAGCCTGAAAGATCTGGTCATCATTCTGCTCAACACGGTGCTCATGTTCCTGGCAGGGCGTTTCCTGAGGCAGATCGTGTTCAACAAGATCGTCTTTAACGTCCTGTGCGCCTTTGTGTCCGGGAGTATTGCCATCGCGGCCCAGGCTTTGGGGCTGGCGGACGACCTCTATACCGTTATGATCGTCAACAGCATGATGCTCATCCCCGGCATTTCCATGGTGAACTCCTTCCGGAATATTCTCTGCGGGAACGAGATCAACGGCCTGGTGGAGTTCTTCAAGGTCATTTTGGAGACGATGGCCATTGTAGGCGGCTTTATCCTGAGTATTTATCTGTTTGGGGGTGGCGTGGCATGATGGAAGCGGTCAAGCTGGTGGTCTGTTCCTTTTTCTCTTCCCTGGGCTTTGGAATTGTGTTCCGCATGGAGCGGAAGTACCTTTTGGTCGCCGGTCTCAGCGGCGCGCTGACGAGAATCGTCTATCTGCTCCTGATGCAGATCACATCGGAGATGTTCATCGTCTGCTTTCTGTCGGCAGTGGCGGCGTCGGTCTTTTCGGAGATCATGGCGGTGCGGACGAAGAACCCGTCTACCGTCTTTATCTATCCCTCCATCGTCCCTCTGCTGCCTGGCGGCACCCTCTACTATTCTATCGTCGGGCTGATGCTCCAGGGCAGCGCATTGGTGGCCGCCAATCTCGTCCCCTGCATCCACTCCCTGGCCGGCCTGGGCATTGGCTTCATCGTCATCTCCATCTTTATGCACTACCGGAGAACCTACCGGTTCCGGGTAAGACGGAAGCTGCTGGGCCGGTTTGTCAGAAGCGCACGGAGCTGAGCGAATCTGTCTTGCTGACGGCAAAACAAAAACCGGCAAAATGAATGGAAAAATTTTTGAGAGAACGGAGTGAGAAAAGCATGAATTTAAGCACACTTTCCGCCTACTATGGCGGTCTGGGCCTGGGCGCAGACCGCCAGTCCGGGAACTTCTACGGAATCTATGGCGGCTATCACGTCTGCGTGGACACGTCCAACCTGAACAACGGGCAGCTGTCCTATGTGTTCTCTGTCACTTGCGGCGGCGCAGAGCCGGATGAGACCTTGCTGCGGCAGACGGTGAAGGGGATAAAACGGGTCAGGAATGTATCCGTTGTCGGCCATCGCGTCACGGTTCTGCTGAGCTTTGGCAGTTTCGGCGGGCAGAAACGTCTGGACGAGAGCAAGGCCGCCCTGGATGCGATCGTCGGTATCCTGCGGCAGTCCGGATGTCAGGATTGTTGCCAGGACTGTGGCAACGTGACCGAGACCGCCGCCTGCATCGTCAAAGGCATTCCTGTCCACCTCTGCCACGACTGCTACAGCAGACAGGCGGAGGCCGTTGGGCAGGCTGCGTTGGCGGAGCAGCGCAAGCCGGAAAACCTGGCAGGCAGCGCAGTGGGCGCGCTGCTCGGCTCCCTCATCGGCGTCCTCGCCATCGTCGTACTGGAGCAGCTCGGCTATGTGGCGGTCATCTCCGGCATCATTATGGCAGTCTGTACCCTGAAGGGCTGCGAGATGATGGGCGGCAAGATGACCCGAAACAGCGTGATCATCTCCGTCATTATCATGGTGGTGATGGTCCTGGTGGGCGACTGGATCGACTGGGCGCTGGTGGTTTCCAGTGCGTGGGAGCTGGACTTTGTGACCTCCTTCCGTCTGGTGCCGGTGCTGCTCGTGGAGGATGCGCTGGAGGGCTATTGGAGCAATCTGCTCTGGCTCTATCTGTTTACAGCGGTGGGCGCTGTCCCCAGCATCCTGAGCTACCGGAAAAAGCAGATCGACGATGCATCCGTCTATGTGATGAACTGAATGGAATCCAACGCAAAAGAGCGCCGACCCCGTCCATGGGGCCGACGCTCTGTCATTTGGGGCCGATGCGCGCTGCCGTATTGATTTTTTGACGGCGCACTGTCACAATTCAGGAGAAACCGGTAGGATATCTTTGAAGGGAGATGAGGCTGTGGAGGACAGAGAGATCATTGCGCTTTTTCAGTCCCGGAGTCAGGAGGCGGTCACGGCGCTCTGTGACAGATATGGCTCCCTGTGCCGCCGGGTGGCGGGGCACATTTTGGAAAGCCGGGAGGATGTGGAGGAATGTCTCAACGACACCTGGCTGGCGGTGTGGAACGCCATCCCGCCCCAGGAGCCGGACCCTCTCTCCGCCTGGGTCTGCCGTCTGGCCCGGAATCAGGCGCTCAAGCGCTACCGGTACAACACCGCCGCCCGACGGGACAGCCGGGAAGATGCGCCTCTGGAGGAGCTGGAGGGATGTCTCCCGGCGGCAGGCTCGGTAGAGGACGCCATGACAGAGCAGGAGCTGACCCGGCTGCTGGACCGGTTTCTGGACGGGCTCAGCCGAAGGGACCGCACCCTGTTTGTCCGGCGGTACTGGTACGCCGACCCGGTAAAGGACATCGCCGTGACCTGCCACATGACGCCCAATCACGTCTCCGTCCGCCTGGCCCGCCTCCGGGCGCAGCTGCGGCGGGAACTGGAGCAGGAGGAGATTTTCCTATGAACAGCTTTGATTTATCTCAGGCCATGACCAACATCCGCACAGAGTACATTCTGGAATCTGCCGACCTGCCCGGTTCACCACTCCGCACCGCGTCCCGGAGACGGCCCCGGCTCCGGCGGCTGGTGACGGTGGCGGCAGCTCTGGCCCTGTGCCTGACGGCGGCGGTCCCCGCCCTGGCCGACCATGTGGACGTGGTTTATCAGGCCATCTACGCCGTCTCCCCCGCCCTGGCCCAGAGCATGAAATCGGTGGAGCTGTCCTGCGAGGACAGCGGCATCCGCATGGAGGTGCTGGCCGCCGACGTGGAGGGGAGCCGGGCCTGTGTCTATCTGTCCTTACAGGACACGACCGGCGACCGGGTGGACGAGACCACCGACCTGTTTGACAGCTACGACCTGAACGCCCCCTACGACTGCGCCGCCACCTGCACCCAGCTGGAGTACGACGGGGAGACCGGGACCGCCACCTTCCTCGTCACCATCGATCTGATGGACGGGGAGACCTTCCAGGGGGACCGGTTCACCTTCTCTCTGTCCCGGTTTCTCAGCCACAAGAACGAATGGGAGGGGCCGCTCCCGCTGGCGCTGTCCCAGGCAGACGACGACCCGGCGACCCAAAGCGGAGTCTCCGACCGGGGCGGCACCGGCAGTTATCAGACCTTCCTGAATAAGGGCCTGATTCTGGACGGCGGCGGAGACTGCTTGTACGCCACGGGAGATGGGGCTGCCGTCACCGCCGTGGGCTATCTGGACGGGCAGCTCCATGTCCAGGTGCTCTATGACGATATTCTCTCCACCGACAGCCACGGCGACCTCTGGCTGGTGGACGGGGACGGGCAGGAAATTGCCTGTGCCGCCAGCTTCTCCTTCTGGGTGGAGGACGGGCGCAGCGCCTATGTGGAGTATGTGTTCGACCTGGGGCCGGAGGAGGCGGAGGGCTGCACCCTGTATGGCTACTTCGTCACCGGGGCCCAGCTGACCCAGGGGAACTGGGAGGTCACGTTCCAGCTGTGAGCGATGGCCCTATCCCTGACAACGGTACAGAAGCGCAAATACTCCCCGCCCGGTTCTACGGGCGGGGAGCTGCTGTATTGAAAAGCTTCGCTCTCATCCGGGCAGGACGGGCAGGAAGCCTGGGCGGCGGCTATTTTTCATCCTTCGGCAGCCTTTTCCTGAGCTGCCAGTCCGCAAATACACACACCGCCCCATAGAACAGCCAGCACAGGGCATAGGTGATAAAGAGGTTGCGCGAGTCCGGGATGGGCGACAGTCCCCACCAGCCGCCTCCGCTCATCATTGAGTCCAGCGCATTAAATGCGCTGGAGATGGGCATCAGCGCCAGCAGCCACACGTTGACCGGCCAGAACCACCCGGCGGCGTTCCGGGTGTTCTCGCCTATAAACTGGCCCACGGCAAAGACCGCACAGCCCACCGCCATAAGGGCGAGTCCCACCGCCACAGACCAGGACTCGTAACAGGTCACCCAGATACCGATGGCGGCCACCAGGCCGACAAAGTTCAGCGCCGTGCCCACCACGGCGAAGATGCGGGCGTCCGGCTTTGACTTGACCGGCTGCTCCGGCAGCGGCTCGATGCCCTTGAGCAGGTAGTCGGTGGTCACGCCGAAGTAATCGCTGAGCAGCACCACCTTGTTCAGGTCGGGGACGCTCTGCTCGCTCTCCCACTTGCTCACCGCCTGGCGGGAAACGCCCACCTGGTCCGCCAGCTCCTCCTGAGAGATCCCACGGGCCTTTCTCAGCTGCTGTATTCTGTCTGCCATGTTCATATCGAAACGCCTCCTTGTTTTGGTGGCTCCATTGTACGAAAAACAGCGGTTGCGGCGCAACCATCCCGGCCTTGCAGTGTGTCAACCGGCGGTTGCACAGGCGTTTTTTGGGGTGCTTTTTCACTGCTCTGCCGCAAAATGGGGCTGTGCCAGCGGCACAGCCCCAAAAAATGGTTGATGCGGTTCTTATCCGAACACAGCCAGCAGGAAGCCTGCGGCCACGGCGGAGCCGATGACGCCGGCCACGTTGGGGCCCATGGCGTGCATCAGCAGGAAGTTGGACGGGTTCCATTTCTGGCCCTCCACCTGGGAGACACGGGCGGCCATGGGGACGGCGGAGACGCCGGCGGAGCCGATCAGCGGGTTGACACGGCCACCGGTGACCCGGTACATGATCTTGCCAAAGAGGATACCGCCAGCGGTGGCAACAGCGAAGGCGACCAGGCCCAGGACAATGATCTCCAGCGTCTCAAGGGAGAGGAACTGGTCGGCGGTGGCGGTGGCGCCCACGGAGATGCCCAGGAAGATGGTGACGATGTTCATCAGGGCGTTCTGGGCGGTGTCGGACAGACGGTCAGTCACGCCGCACTCCTTAAACAGGTTGCCCAACATCAGGCAGCCCAGCAGGGAGGCCACAGAGGGCAGCACCAGGCAGCAGACGATGGTGACCACGATGGGGAATACGATCTTTTCCGTCTGAGACACGGGCCGGAGCTGCTCCATCTTGACCTTCCGCTCCTTCTCGGTGGTCAGCGCCCGCATGATGGGGGGCTGAATGAGAGGGATCAGGGCCATGTAGGAGTAGGCGGCCACTGCTATGGCTCCTAGCAAATGGGGGGCCAACGTCTTGGTTAGCCAGATAGCGGTGGGGCCGTCTGCGCCGCCGATGATGGCGATGGAGGCCGCCTCAGAGCCGGAGAAGCCCAGGCCCACGGCCATGAGCAGGGCCACATAGACGCCCAGCTGGGCGGCAGCGCCCAGGAGCATCGAGCTGGGGTTGGCCATCATGGGGCCGAAGTCGGTCATAGCGCCCACGCCCACAAAGATGAGGGAGGGGTATATGCCCAGCTTAACGCCCAGGTACAGGATGTCCAGGAAGCCGCCGTCGTGGAGCACGGCGCCCCAGTCCACGTCGGCGCTGCCGGAGGCGTACCACAGCTCAGGGTGATAGACTCCGCTGCCCGGCAGGTTGGTCAGCAGCATACCGAAGCCGATGCCCACCAGCAGCAGAGGCTCGTACTTTTTGACGATACCCAGATAGAGCAGGACGCAGGCGACGAGGATCATGATGATCTGCTTGAAGTCCGCCAGCTGTGCAAAGCCCGACTGCTCGATCAGGTTACTCAGTGTGTTTGTAATCAGTTCCATACTCTGTGCCCCCTCAGCTCAGGACGACCAGAGGATCACCTGTCTTGACAGCAGAGCCCTGGGAAGCGACCACCTGGGCCACGGTGCCGTCCTTGGGAGCCAGCACCTCGTTCTCCATCTTCATGGCCTCGATAACAGCCAGGATATCGCCGCTCTTGACGGCCTGACCGGCGGACACCTTGATGGCAACCACGGTGCCGGGCAGCGGAGCGGTGACAGGCTCACCGGCGGCAATAGCGGTGGGTGCGGCGGCGGGAGCGGCGGCAGGAGCAGCAGCAGCTACAGGAGCGGCAGCAGGTGCGGCGGCGGGAGCGGCGGCAGGAGCCAGGGCATCGTACTCGTCAGCCAGGATAGCCTGGCCCTTTTCCACAACGACCTCGAATACCTTGCCGTTGAGCGTTACTTTGTACTTCATCTTACTTTACCTCCTGGATGGAAATGAAACGCAGCTCGTTGAGGGGAGTTTTCAACTCGTCAGCCACAATGCACATCACCATTGCGGCGGTGCGGTCAGGCACGTCGTAGAGCATCACGCCGCCGCAGGAGCCCTTGGCCAGCTTGGCAGGGGCGGCAGCGGGGGCGGGAGCCTCCGGGATGGCGTTGCCCGTGGGTGCAGCGGCAGTCTTGCCCCGGCCCTCCAGCTTGGAGATGATAAAGTTCTGGAGATAGATCACGCCGATCAGCACCACCAGGACGATGAACACCACGCAAAAGCCCATCACCGAAACGCCAGCGGCCTCAGCCAAAGTAATATCATCCATATCAGGGCCTCCGATCACTCAATGACTTCCATGGTGTAGTTGCAGGTGCGCTCCTCCTTCTCCTTGCGGGCCTGGAGATAGTCCTTAGCCTGCTTGGGGAAGCAGATATAGCTCATGATGTCCTCTTCGCTGCGGGCCAGATCGCCCAGATCCTTCTTGGCGTTCTCGAAGTCCTCGCCGGTGCGCTTGGAGTCCTCCACACGGCAGTCCACGGGGGCGGACATCCCGGCGTCGGAGAGCACCCGCTTCTGCAGGTCGGCGTTCACCGGGGCGGGAGCAGTGCCATACTCGCCCTTGAAGTAGTTCTGCACGTCCTTGGAGATGACCTTGTACCGCTCGCCCATGAGGACGTTGGTGACCGCCTGGCTGCCCACCATCTGAGACAGGGGGGTAACCAGAGGAGGATAGCCCAGGTCCTTCCGGACGGCGGGGATCTCTGCCAGAGCCTCGTCGAACTTGTCCATGGCGTCCATGTCGGTCAGGTTGGCGATCATGTTGGACAGCATGCCGCCGGGCACCTTGTAGACCAGGGCCTGGGCGTCGGTGGCCATGCTCTTGGGGTTGATCAGACCGCTGTCCACATACTTCTGCTTGACGGGCTTGAAGAAGTCGTTGACCTCGTTGATGACCTTCTCATCCAGGCCGGTCTCGATGCCGTACTGGCTCAGGGCGTAGTACATGGTCTCGGTGGCGGGCTGAGAGGTGCCGTTGGAGAAGCAGGAGGTGGCGGTGTCGATGACGTCGATGCCGGACTCGATGGCCTTGGTCACGGTCTGATAGGCCATGCCAGTGGTGCAGTGGGTGTGCAGGATCAGGGGCATATCGCCCACGGCGTCCTTGATGCCCTTGATCAGGTGCTCGGCCTCATAGGGGCTCATGGTGCCGGCCATGTCCTTCAGGCAGATGGTGTCGAAGCCCATCCGCTGCAGCTCCTTGCACATCTCCACATACTTGCTCACCGTATGGACGGGAGACTGGGTGTAGGAGATGCAGCCGGAGGCCACGGTGTTCTCGTTGGCATACTTCTTGGTGGCGTCCAGAGCGGTGCCCAGGTTGCGGAAATCGTTCAGGGCGTCGAAGATCCGCAGGATATCGATGCCGTTCTTGATGGACAGCTCCACGAACTTCTCCACCACGTCGTCATGATAGTGCTTGTAGCCCAGAAGGTTCTGGCCGCGGAGCAGCATCTGCAGCTTGGTGTTAGGCATATTCTTGCGGATGTTGCGCAGGCGCTCCCAGGGGTCCTCACCCAGGTAGCGCAGGCAGGAGTCAAAGGTGGCGCCGCCCCAGCACTCCACAGAGTAATAGCCGGCCTTGTCCATAGTGGGCAGGATCGCCTCGTAATCCGAGTAGGGCAGTCGGGTGGCCATCAGGGATTGGTTTGCATCGCGCAATACAGTTTCAGTGAATTGAACGCGCATACTGACACCTCCGTTGTCGATTTGTATCATTCCGTTCTCTCCAGGGAAATTTGCTCCCTGTAAAAGCGAATTTTGATATCTATTAGTATAAGCAATCCGGGGGGAATTGTAAATAAAGAATCCACCTTTTCAAAGGATTTTCGGCGTTTCGTCCAATTTTTGACAATGTCCTTTGGGGGATTTGTTCATTTTCTTGTTACAATTTCCGGTCTGAAAACGACGACCGTTTTCCGTCAAAACGACGAAAGTTGGTTGTCGGCGATGGGGGGATATTTCGTGACTGCCTGGCGGTCACAGATGTGACGAACGAAGCAGCAGGCTGAGTGCCTGTGGGAGCAGCGTATCGTCCTCCTGGAGCAGCAGGACCTCCTGACCTTGTCAACTGGGCCAAACGAGACGTTTGCGCCCCTTCCACGCCGTTTGCGCCCCAAAACCTGCCGTTCGCGCCGGGAGGGGAGACCGGTTTCGCCGAGAGAGCGCCGTTTGAGACTGTTTTGTTGAGGAGTTTTGAACAGAATGTTACCATATCCATACCTGAAACGTGCCTGAAAGGGAGACGTCAGCGAACCGACACGGAAGGGAGGGCAGAAGGAAAGCAAAGCCTGCAAGCGACCTTTATCTGAAAGGAGAGAACGAACCATGAAAAACAACCGACACGCCGTACCGGGCATCACAATCATCGCCGTCCTGCTGGTGGTGATCCTGCTGATGAACGTCCAGTTATGAGTGCAAATCCGATAATTATAGGAAACGTCCTATTTCATACCACTTCGCACCAGCAAATGAAGCCGTATCAGCGCCTTAGGAAATCTTAGAAAGATACTCGTTGGTACAGAAACCAGTGTAGGTCACGTTCTTGTAGGTAAACTGGACATATAGCCATTTCACACTACCTACTGTAGTGTAATAACCATAGTTCTTTCTGTTTGTCTGCCTGTGTCTCCGTAGTTGTCCTTGTTGTCGGCGTACTCGCTGCCGGAGAAGGTGGCCAGCTCGCCGGTGCCGGTGTGACCGTAGCAGTCCTCGGTGGTGTCCATGTTGCGGCCGTCGGCAGAGCCGGTGCTGCCGTTGATGTAGTTATAGGACATGGCGCCCAGGATGGTCACCTTGGTCCCCTTTTCCGACGGCAGGGTGTTGTTCTCGTTGCGGAGCAGGACTGCGCCCTCTCCCTCCAGCTCGGTGACCATCTCCCGGCCCTCGGCCAAGGCCTCGTCATCCGTGAGGACAGCGGTGGAGTCGTCGGTACTGGTGACGGTGGTGCCGCCGCCCAGATAGCTGGAGAGGGTGTCGCCGAAGCTGCTGAGCAGGTGGATCGGCGGTATGTATAGCCGCAAGAACACGAAAAAGAACTCTAATGCAGGAGACAATGTTAAAATTATTGGTATTGTTGTGGTTGGCTATGGTGAAAACCAGGGTGTTCAGCACAAATTCAAATCTGCATCAGACGTATCGTGCTACGAAGGGAATGCCCCGGAATGGTTCAAAGCAGGCGTTTCCACAGTCCTGTTAGCGCCGACAGCGATGAACAAACAGGCATTTACCATCAAGGGTAAGGACAATTTTGAGTGGATGTAAACGTATCATGCACTTGAGTTGTATAGACTTTTTGCTTGCAGAGAAGTATAATACAGACAGGTAACAACAAGAAACCGGCAGACCGTCACAGGAAATCGTGGCGACCTGCTGTTTTTTGCGTTCAGAGACGTTTATAGCTTGCTTTTCAGCAGCCCCAGCACGTCGGCGATTTTCTCTACCGGCTCCGGGTCATCGCTGTTCAGCCAGTCGTAGAGAACGGAAAAGGTACCCTGAAAGACAAATTGGCGGATGTACTTCACTTCCGTCTCCGAATAGCTGCTCTCATCGAGCATATTCTGAAAAATAATGCCGACGCTGGGGATGGCGAACAGGTGCGCAGAGAACTCCTGCATGGGAGCAGAGCGGACCAGGAGACAGAACAGCTCCCGCTGGTCGTACAAATGCTGCAAGACCAGCGGCAGGGCGTTGTCGCTTTGGGTGATGACCTGCTTTAACTCCTCATCCAGCTGCCGGAGGAAATCCGCCTCTATTTCGCAGAGTAATTCTTCCTGGCTGCCGTAGTATTTATAAAATGTGGTGCGGTTGATTTCCGATACCTTGCAAAGCTCATAGACCGTAATTTGGTTCAGCGGTTTTTCCCGGAGCAGCTTGAGCAGCCCTGTTTTCAGCATGGTCTTACTGATGCGTACCCTCTGATTTTCCATTTATTTGGTTCACCTCGACAAATTTTTGATAACTGTTGACTTTAACGCAAAGAGACAGTTCAGTGTTGCCCACAAAACATTTTAGCGTCAACAGTCCGTTGACTTTAAGTGCTTTCGTCTATTATAATAAAATCATAAAGATTTGTCAACATTATGCTGTAGGAGGTTTATCCAATGAGATTTTGGAGGCGAAACTGGTATTACATCGGCGGCGTTCTATTTGTGCTCCTGGCCTTTGTCATGGGGCTGTGGGGCTGCTACCACCTGGACAGGCTCCGGGTCATTCTGATTTTCAGCTGGATGGGGATGCTGATGCATCAGTTTGAGGAATATGCGTTTCCCGGCGGCTTTCCCCTGATTTCCAACATGGCCGGACTGGGCGAGACGGAACACCCGGAGCGCTACCCGCTGAACGCAAGGCAGAGCTTTGTCAGCAACGTCATCTTCTGCTACCTGAGCTACATCATCCCCATCTGCTTCCCCAATCTTGTCTGGATGGGAGCCAGCCAGGTGTTGGCGGGTGTGTGGCAGCTACCGGGGCACGGCATCGCCATGAACCTGCGGCTGAAAAGCAAGTACAACCCCGGCCTGGCGTCTACGGCGATCTTGCAGACGCCGGTGGCGATCTACTACATCTGGTACGTCTGTACTTATATGCCGGAACAGGCGGGACAGCTCTGGTGGGGCATCCCCGGTTCCATCCTCATGCTGCTGCTCACCTTTATCGTCCCCATTTTGGTGATGAAGGACAAAAATTCTCCCTATCCCTTTGAGGATCGGGAGCTGTACGGCTACAACAAGGAACACGTCGCGGCGCTGTGGGAAGAGCGGAAAGCGGCAAAGGCCGCACAGGGAGGCACGAAGTGACGGAAGTGCTGCTTGACAGCAAAAACTGCAAAGGAGGACAAATAACAATGGTAAAGAAACTGGACAAATGGTGTGACATCAACTGGATCATCTTTATTTGCGTGACGGGGGTCGTCACTGGCGTGCTCGCCGCTATCTTCTGGGACGAAATGCCCCTGGGCGCGCAGGGCGCGGTGTTTGTGGCGATGATTATGCCCTTCCATGTGTTGGAGGAGTGGAAGTTCCCCGGCGGCCTCCACATCTTTTACAACGTTCTGCTGGGGCCGAAGGAGAAGGAAAAGCAGCAGATTGACCGGTTCCCCATGAGCCGCCTGACGGACATGATTACCAACGTGGGTTTGCAGTGGATTCCGCTGGTCTATCTGGTGCTCAGCCTCTTCACCGGCCTCTCCAACGCTACCGCCCTGTGCATGATGCTGCTCTGCTTCATCGAGGTGCTTGCCCACACCGGCGGAGGCACCCTTACCTACTTCTGGCTGAGAAAGGACGGCAAGAAAACCATCTACCACCCCGGCTTCGCGACCTCCTGGATGATGTTCCTGCCCGCAGGGGTCTACATTGTGGCGCATCTGGAAAACGTTACCGGTAGCGACTGGCTCTGGGCCATCATCCTGTTCATCATTATGATGCTGATCTGCATTGTCCTGACGGAGACGCCGCTGAAAGAGTGGGTGTACAAGCAGGAGAAGGGTGCGTTCGCCTTTGCCGACGCCAAGTATTATGAGAAGTACCCCTCCTTCTGGAAGAAGTGATTTGAGGCAAACGGCATGAAATTCTGGAGACGATACTGGTACTGGATCGGCGGCGTTTTGTTCGTGCTGCTGGCCTTCCTGATGGGGCTGTGGGGCTGCGACCACCTGCCGAAGATTCAGGTGATTTTGATTTTTAGCTGGATGGCTATGTTGGTTCATCAGGTGGAGGAATACGGCTTCCCCGGCGGGATGCCGTCCATCACCAACATGGCAGCCTTTCGGGAGAAGGAAGCGCCGGAGCGGTATCCCTTTAACGCGCAACAGTGCTTTATTTGCAATGTGTTCCTGTGCTATGTCTTTTACATTCTGGCGATCTGCTTCCCCAATGTGATATGGCTGGGGGCCTCTCAGGTGCTGTGCGTGCTGGTGCAGCTGGCGGCCCACGGCCTGCTGATCAATTTCTCGTTGAAGGATTTTTACAACCCCGGCCTGGGCTCCACCGTGTTTTTACAGCTGCCTGTCGCCATCTATTATATCTGGTATGTCTGTACCACCATGCCGGAACAGGCGTGGCAGCTCTGGATTGGTGTCCCCGGTGCGATCATCGCAATGCTCATTTGCTTCATCGCACCCGTGCTGCTGATGCGGAACCGGAAGAATCCCTATCCCTTCGCCGAGGAGGAGATGTACGGCTATCATAAGGAAAAGGTGCTGGAAATCTGGCAGGACAGCAAGCCCTCTATCCTGCAAAAAGTCGGCCTGAAATAGGAATACAACTGGAGGTGTCAAATGGCCGAAAAAACAGTCATCTATTATTACTCCGGCTCCGGGAACAGCCTCTCTGTGGCGAAACACATTGGCGAGAAGCTGGGAAATACAACGCTCTTGTCTGTCTACACCCTGCGGGACGACCCGGAGGTTTCGTCAGAGTATGCGAGAATCGGGATTGTGACCGCCACCTGGTTTGTCCGCCCGCCGAGAGTGGTGAAGGAGGTCTGTGAAAAGCTCCGTTGCTCCAGACAGCAGAAGATTTTCATTCTCGCCACCTGCGGCGGCTATGACGGTTATGTCTGCATCGACCTGAAGGCCATTTTGCAGCCGAAAACGGACTTTGCTGTTCAGACCTTCATGCTTCCCATGCCGCCCAACCACATTGTGGGCTTCTCTCCCCTGCCGGACTGGATCAATCGCATCTACTTAAACCATGAAGCCAAGGCCTCGGTTAAAATTGCGGGAAAAATCCAATCGGACGCCCCCACCAGGAACCGCAAGGGCATGAACCGTAAGCTCCTTGCAGGGGCTTCCAAAACCTTCAACGGCTGGCTGGGCGTAGACCGGGACAGCGTGGAGGGCGGCTTCTACACCACAGACGCCTGCACCAAATGCGGCGTCTGTGAGAAGCTCTGCAAAAACGGGAACATCCATCTGACCGGGGATGGCCCGGTCTGGGGCCACGACTGCCAGCAGTGCATGGCCTGTATCATGTGGTGTCCGAACCGGGCCATTCGTCACCCCAATGTGCCGGAAAAGCGCAGGCGCTACCAAAATCCGAACGTTACCCTGAAGGATATGATGCAGTCAGAATTTCATGTGGGGGAAGAATCATGAGTTGGTCATTAGAGAGCATACCGGACCTTTCCGGCAAAGTGATGATCGTGACCGGTGCAAACAGCGGTCTGGGATTTGAAACGACAAAGGAGCTTTCCCGCAAAGGCGCAAAGGTCGTGATGGCCTGCCGAAATCCGCAAAAAGCGGAGGCAGCCATGCAAAAGATTCGGGACGATGTTCCGGGTGCGGATCTGGATACCATGCTTTTAGACCTTGCCAGCCAGAAAAGCGTTGCGGATTTCGCAGCCCAGTTCACGCAGAAATACGACAGGCTTGATGTACTCATCAACAATGCCGGAATTATGGCGGCCCCATATTCTGAAACCGTTGACGGGTTTGAAAACCACTTTGCGACCAACTATCTCGGCCACTTTGCACTGACAGCAAGGTTATTTGAGCTGCTGGAGGAGACGCCTGGCGCAAGGGTTGTCAGTGTCAGTAGCCTTGCCTACTTCTTTGGAAATAAGATCAATTTTGATAATCTGTATTATAAGAACAGAAAGGGCTTCGGCAGATGGCGGGCGTATGGACGTTCCAAAATGGAAATGCTGCTGTTCGCGTATGAGCTGCAGCGGCGTTTCGCGCGCGCAGGTAAGTCCACGATTTCGCTTGCTGCGCACCCGGGAATCGCGCAGACAAATATCATGCCGGCCCAGGCGAATAACGAATTCACAAAGAAGTTCTTAACGCTGGTCGCCAGCTTTTTGAAGCCTACCATCTATGGTGCAATGCCCCTGATCCGTGCGGCTACAGACACAGCGGTCGTGGGAGGCGAATACTTCGGGCCGTCAAAGGACAGGATGCCGGATGTCGTCAAGTCAAATAAAGCGTCTCACGATTTGGAGACGGCGAAAAAACTGTGGGAAGTTTCCGAAACGCTAACAGGACTTCATTATCTGGATGAGACATTGTAACGTTGGCGCAGATCGGGTTTCCAGGTGGGACAGGGAGAAGCGCAGCTTCGGAAGTACCGCTTGACGGTAGGGGCTGACGATACCGCAAAAGGATGAGCAAAAAGAGAATACCATGCGACATAAATTCGTTATTGTTACTTGATAAAGGCTCCGTTGCAGAATACAATAGAAATATACAACATCTGTCGCACAACGAGGAAAGCCATGTGGCGCCATCACGCATAATAACGGCAAGGAGGTATTCTCTATGCAAACATTAGAAGCCATTGCAAAAAGAAAATCAACGAGGGACTTCGACCCGAACAGGTCTGTACCGGATGAGATCGTCGATACCATCGTAAAGGCGGGTTGTCAGGCTCCCATCGGCGGGAACCAGCGGGATTCCCTGCACCTGACGGTCTGCCGCAGCAGGGACATCCTCAATGAAATTAATCGAGCCACTGCCGCTGCCATGAAGATCGAACCACGAGATTTCTTCTATGGTGCACCTGCGGCGGTCTTTGTCTCCGCTGCGCCCAAGCAGATGGCCCCCGGCGTGGAGTACGCCAACGCCGCCTGCGTCATCGAGAATATGCTCATCGCCGCCACCGACGCCGGGGTGGACAACATTTACCTCTGGGGTGCTGTGCAGGCCCTTGGTCGGAACCCTGAGCTGTGCGCGAAGATGGGGATTCCGGAGGGCTTTAAGCCCGTCTCCGCTGCGGCGCTGGGCTACAGCCTCAGCGGAAGCCCGGAGCCGAGGGAACTGTCCGTCTCGCTTAGCGCCAATTACATCTAATCAATCGGCAGCGCCCATAATGAGGATATTTCCTCCAGCGGGCGCTGCTGCCTTTCTTCTCCCTTATGAAACAGGAGGTTATAAACCATGAAAAAGGAATATGCTCAGTTAAAAGAATATATGGATCAGAGCAGCAGGACTGTCGCCGTCACTGGCGCAGGTATTTCCTATCTCTACGGGATGCGCAGACTGAAACAAAGCGTCGGCAGGATGAACGCCGGACGTATCTTTTCCGCCTCCTATGTCCGCAAGAACCCGGAGAAGTTTTATGCGGTCATGAAGGATGCCTTCCTGGACGCCACCTTTGTCAAGGGGCCGAGCGAAGTACACAGACAGCTGGCGGAGCTGGAGCGGCAGGGAAAGCTCTGCGGCATTGTCACGCAAAATCTGGACTGTCTGCACACCATCGCCGGTTCCAAAAACGTGATCGAATTTCAGGGGAGCTTCCGGGACAACGTCTGTATAGACTGCGGGACACGTTGCTACGATTATCAGGTGTGGAATCAGGGGCATATGCCCCGCTGTGAGAAGTGCGGCGCACCCCTGATGCCGACTGCCTTCTGCAGAGATAACCGAGCCAGCGCAGAGGTTTCGCAGGAAAGTATGCGGAAGGCTGCCGACCTGATTTCACAGGCAGATTTGGTGCTGGTCATTGGCACCACCGGTTTCCGCAGCGAGGAATATTTAAGCAAGATGAGAGCTGGGACAAAGCTGGTGCAGATCAATCCGTCTCCAACGCAGTTTGACCAAATCGCTGACCTGAATATCCGGGCGGACGCCGCCGAAGCACTGGACGCAGTCCTAAACGGGTGACGCCCATGATGTTTTCCAGAGAAGGTAAGAATATGGACAAAATCCAACAGTTAGCCGATTATATTGACCGAAGCAGCAGCATCGTCGCCACCACCGGCGCGGGCATTTCCGTTGGCGGTGGAGGGGTCACTTATGGGCAGATGCGCTTTTCCAGCAGGGGCAGACGGGGCTCCGGCGCAGGTTCCTTTTTGCCCACCTATCTGGAGACGATGTTCTCTTATCAGCCCAGCTTTGCTCACTATGCCCTGGCAGACCTGGAAGCGGAGGGCAAGCTCACCGGCATCATCACTACAAATGTGGACTGTATGCACACGATTGCCGGTTCAAAGAACGTTGCCGAGATACAGGGCAGCCTCCAGGTCAACTGCTGCTCCAAGTGTGGCTGCCATTATGACGGGTATGAGATTTGGAAGCAGGATGAGCTGCCCCGGTGCGAGGCCTGCGGCGGGGAAATCCTCCCCTGGCCGCTTTACAGCCATATCGGTCTGTGGGATGCGGACGTCAGAAAAGCCAGAGAATGGATTTCCAAAGCGGATTTGATTCTCGTCATCGGGACACGGGGCAATTATGGGGACGTTTACTGGGATTACCGGCGGAGAGGTGCGGCCATCGTACAGATCAATCCGGGGCATACTGGATTCGATGGAGTTGCAAACCTGAACATTCGCCAGGGCTCTGATGAGGTATTTCAAAGCCTGAAGAAGCTGCGGCACGGAAATGACTGATTGCAATAAGAATAGGATGTGAACCTGATGAGAGCTTCCAGAAAAGGCCGGAGCGAGGACAAAATCCAACAATTGGCCGATTACATTGACCAGAGCCACGCGATGGTGGCCATTACGGGCGCTGGAATTTCTCTTTCCGGCGGCGGCGTGACCTACGGGCAGCTTTCCCGTTCCATTCGGCCGGGTAGCTTTGGGAGCGATCGTTTTTTGCGCTCCTACGTCAAAACGATGCACCAATATCACCCCAGCCCAAGCCACTACGCCCTGCGGGAGCTGGAGGAAGAAGGAAAGCTGATCGGGATTATCACCACAAACGAGGACTGTATGCACACGATGGCCGGTTCCAAAAACGTGGCAGAAATTCAGGGAGGTTTTCAAATCAACCGTTGCTCCAAGTGCGGGCGGCATTACGACGGTTATGAGATATGGGATCAGGAGGAGCTGCCAAAATGCGAATCCTGCGGGGGAAGGATTCTCCCGTGGGAGCTTTACAGCCACATTGGACTTTGGGACGAGGGTGTGAAAAAGGCGCAGGACTGGATTTCCAAGGCAGATTTGCTCCTCGTGATCGGAACCAACGGCTATTATGGGAGCGCCTATTGGAATTACCGACGGAGAGACGCCGTCATTGTCCAAATCAATCCGGGACACACCGGGTTTGACAGTGTGGCCGATTTGAACATCCGGGAACCCTGTGACGATGTGTTCCAGAAATTGAAAGAGAGGCGGGGTGGAAATGGCTGAACAGAATACCAATCAAGCATTATCTGAAGAAGAGCGGCTCAAACAGATGGCGGCACAGATGCGGGCGCGGGAGTATCAGGGACTCTCTGAGGAAGAAATTCAGGAGCGGGGACGGCAGAAGGAAATGCGCAGAAAAAAGAACGTTGCTATTTTGGAGGACACACTGGAGATTCTGGAACAGGGCGGCTACTCCAAAAATGGGCAGGACGTGCAGCTTGCCTTTTCACCGAAGCAGATGCGGGAGATTCAGGTATTTCTGCCGGAAGAACTCACATCACTCACTGCTATGGAGCAGGATGAGGCAGCGTCACAGAGCGCCGACTGTACCTTTGCTTGCGAAAATGAGGACGCCCTCGTCCTGGCACAGAAGCAGTATCAGCGCCTGAAAAGCGCGGGGGACCCTGCGCCCGAAATCCTGGTATTGAATCTGGCCAGCGCCACCCGGCCCGGCGGCCAGACCCGGAACGGAGCCAGCGCCCAGGAGGAAGACCTCTGCCGGAGGACATCTCTGTTGCTGTCTCTGGAGAGCGAAGGCGCAAAGCGGTACTATGACTACAACAATGCCAGAAAGACCCGCATGGGGTCTGACAGCGTGATGCTGTCGCCCAATGTGGAGGTCATCAAGGATGCTGCATCAGAACTGCTTGACCAGCCGTTTCCCATCTCCGTCATGAGCTGCGCCGCCCCGATGGTGCGGCTGGGCTTGGAGGGGATGAGCCAGCAGGAGTATGAGGAAATGCTCTACAGGCGTATTCAGGGTATGCTGCTGGTGGCGGCGTCTCAGGGTTATCGCCATCTGATTCTTGGTGCCTTCGGCTGTGGCGTGTACGGGAACGATGCGGCGCTTGTCTCCGATCTGTTTGCCCGTGCCATCCGGGAGTTCACCTTTGCCGGGAAAGGCAGCGGACAGCTCTTTGATTCCATTCAGTTTGCGGTTCTCTGCCGTCCGGGGAAGGACTATAATTACAGGGAGTTTTGCAGAAATTTCTCGCCTGATTGAGCAGCTTCTTCCAGTTATCATTTCATTTTTGACCTGTTATGCAACCGGCTCACAGGCAGGAAGTGCCGCTTGACGGCGAAGGAGACCAAACACTATGAGTAATTCCACCATTTACGAACGCTTTGCAGAAACCGTAACGCAATTTTCCGAACAGCCTGCTATTATAGAGCAGGAGCAAACCCTCACCTACGCCCAGCTTGACCGGCGCATTGACGTGATTGCGAACAATTTCCCTTCCCACAGGGAGGGGCAAAGCCCCGGAAGTGCCGCTCGACGGCAGGAAACCTGCATCGGCATCGTGGCCGACCACGGGGCCGATTTCATCGCCGCCATTTTTGCCGTGCTGAAAACCGGGGCGGCATATGTTCCTGCGGAGCCGGATTTTCCGGAGGAGCGCATCCGCTTCATGATGCAGGAGAGCGGCGTGGGCTTCATTATCACACAGAAAAAGTATCAGGAGAAGCTGGCAGGCTTCCCTCTGCTTTTTTTGGAGGACATAACCGAGGAAACCACTGTGCAGGGAAGCAAACCCTTGACATGCCCGGAGTCTCTGGCCTATATTTTATATACCTCCGGTTCTACCGGAAAGCCGAAGGGCGTCTGTGTGACCAACGCCAACGTCTGTCACTATGTCCGGGCGTTTCAGCACGAGTTTCATCCCACTGCCGGGGACGTGATGCTGCAATACTCCGTCTGCTCCTTTGATATTTTTGTGGAGGAGGTGTTCGCCACCCTGCTCTCCGGGGCTGCTCTGGCCATCCCGGACGGTGAGGCGAGAGCGGATGTCCACTCCCTGATGGACTTTGTGCGGGCAAAAAACGTGACCATGCTCAGTGGTTTTCCCTATCTGCTGATGGAGCTGAACGAGCTGGAGTGCATCCCATCCTGCCTGCGGCTGCTCATCAGCGGCGGAGACGTCCTGCGGGAGAGCTATGTCAATCACCTGCTGCCCCAGGTCACGGTCTACAACACCTACGGGCCGTCTGAAACCACTGTATGTTGCAGCTATTTCCGTTGCAACGGTCAGAAGGCGCTGGAGGACGGCACCTATCCCATCGGGAAACCGGTGCTTGGGACGCAGATCGAGCTGTTGGATGAAGACGGAAATCCCGTCCCTGCCGGTTCAGTGGGAGAGCTTTGCATCTCCGGTGGCGGCGTCTCCAATGGGTATCTCGACCAGAGCAAAAATGAGATGTTTGTGACCACAGTGGACGGGAAACGGCTCTACCGGAGCGGCGATTTGGGCTATCTCCTGCCGGACGGCAATCTGGCGTTTCTCCACCGCAGGGACTCTCAGGTGATGATTTTGGGAAAACGGGTGGAGCCGGAGGAGGTGGAAAACGTTCTGTGCGACTGCGAGGAGGTGCAGACCGCCGTGGTCTGCCCGTTCACGGACGAGCACGGCCTCTCCTACCTGACCGCCTATGTGGTCCCGGAGGGGACAGGGTTCATTCTGTCTGAGGTCAAGAAAAAGCTGCGGCGCTATCTGACCTCCTTTATGATACCGGAGTTTTTCGTGATACTGGACCACATTCCCCTGACCCCCAACGGAAAGCCGGACGTGAAACGCCTGCCGGTGGTGCTGAAGGAGGGGGGCTGCTGAGTTGGAACTTACGATCAGAAAAGCAGCCAGCTCCGACCTGGAGGAACTGATGCACTGGCGGGAAATCGTTTTGCGGGAGGTATTTTCCATCCCCGCCGAGGAGTACATGACAGCGCTCCTCGCCGCAAACCGTGCGTATTACCAAAACGCATTGGAAAACGGGGAACACGCCGCCTGTTTTGCCTGCGCCGGAGGAAAAATCGTGGGCTGCGGCGGCGTCTGTCTCTATCGGGAGATGCCCTCGCCGGACAATCCCAGCGGCAAATGCGGATATCTGATGAATATTTACACCCTCCCCGACCTGCGTCAGCGGGGCGTGGGCAAGAAGGTCGTGCAGTGGCTGGTACAGGAGGCGAAGCGCTGGGGCGCAGAGAAGATCTATCTGGAGGCGTCAGAACAGGCGTATCCCCTGTATCGGGAATTGGGCTTTCAGGATATGAAGGGGTATTTGAAGTACAACGAAACATTGTTTTAGGGCAAAGTGAGGAAGTATGAAAGCAGAAAAGGCGGTCACGCTACAAGCAAATGGAAAAAAGATACAGGTCTACCGTGCAACACAGGCAGCGCCGCTGGTCATTTACCACGCCGTCATGGGGGAGGGGAAAGCCTTGTGGCAGGCCTGTCAGAAGCCGGACTGTCCGGCGTTTTCGCTGGCGGTCATCAACGGCGTGAGCTGGGATGACGATATGACGCCGTGGGCCATCCCACCCATCTCCAAGGGGGACACCCCCTGTTCCGGCGGCGCAGACGCTTGGTTAGCGCAGCTCACCGACGAGCTGCTGCCGCAGATCACGGCAGCGCTCCCGGCCCCGCCGACGTACTGCGCCCTGGCGGGCTATTCCCTGGCCGGGCTGTTCGCCGTGTACGCCGGGTACAAAACAGACTGCTTCTCCCGTCTTGTCTCCGCATCCGGTTCCCTGTGGTATCCTGATTTCATCCCGTTTGTCCAGCAGCGCCGCATTTCGGAACAGGTGAAGGTAATCTATTTCTCTCTGGGCGACCAGGAGAGCCACACGAAAAATCCGCACCTCGCCCCGGTGGAGGAGAACACCCGGTTTCTAGCGCAGTACTTTTCAGAGCAGGGTATCCAAACGACCTTCCAGCTGAACAAAGGAAACCACTACCAAAACTCTACGGGGCGGATGGCCGCAGGGATTCAGTGGGCGCTGAAGCAGCAGCTTTGAGCGTTGCAGGAAACAGGAACGACAGTATCATTCGTTCAGAAAACAAGTAACCCGGCAGATTGACACTATTTTGTGACGGTCTGCCGGGTCTTCTCATATTTCTGCGAACCCACAATGTCGGAATTTTACAATCAATCCCACATCGGGGGAGGCTGATTGCCTCATTTCCAGTGCTTTTTATGCCTCTCGTACGGCATCGTTTTTGCAGCCTCCAGGTTCGCTGTACGGCGATTTTTCACCTCATTGCTCATCGGCTGAATCTCTCCAGCTCTCGTCAGTGCCTCCTTGGTCAGCATCGGCCCAACAAGCTCATAAATCAAGATGGCGAAAAGTGTAATATTGCGGATCAGATCTCCCTGTTCTCCCAACTGCTGGGCGGTCACACACATTCCCAGGGCAACACCTGCCTGCGGTAAGAGCGTAATACCCAGATACTTGCAGATGGTATCGCTGCAATGGGTCGCACGGGCAGAAAGAGAGGCTCCCAGATACTTTCCGGCAGAGCGGGTCAGAATGTAGACAAGACCGATCAGCACGATGGTGATGTCCGTAAATACACTCAGCTCCAGCTGTGCGCCGGAAATGACAAAAAAAGCGGCGAAAAGCGGATTTGTCCAGCTATCTGTTTTGTCCATAATCTCTCCGGACAAAGGACACAGATTGCAAAAAACCGTTCCCAGCATCATACAGACCAGCAAAGAGGAAAAGCTGATTGTGACCGATCCGATATTAAATTCCAGCATAGAGAGCGCTGTGGTCAGAAGCACAAATGCAATAGACATATTCAGCCGATTGGTATTGGAATTAAACAGCTTTTCAATTTGGGTGAGCAGCCAGCCCATTCCCGCACCCAGTGCAAGAGACAGAATAATCTCGAGCAGGGGATTGATGATAATAGAGACAAAATCAATCGCTCCGGTCACCATCGCGCGAGCAGCGCCGAAGCTCACTGCAAATACCACCAGACCAACCGCATCATCCAGGGCCACGATTGGCAGCAGCAGATCGACCAGCGGCCCCTTTGCCTTGTACTGACGCACAACCATCAGGGTCGCCGCTGGCGCAGTAGCGGTTGCAATAGCGCCTAAAGTGATTGCCTGTGCTGGGGTCAAGCTTCCGTTGGTCGCCACGCTGACGAGCAGAAGTGCCGCATCCACGAACAGAGCCGCTGTCAGTGCCTGGACAATGCCTATGATAAAGGCCTGCTTTCCAGTCTTTTTCAACTGTGACAGACGAAATTCGTTGCCAATGGAGAAGGCAATGAATCCAAGCGCTACGTCTGAAATCAGGCTTAGTTCGTCCACGCTGTCCATTGAGGTGAACCCCAGCCCTGGAATGCCCAAACGCCCCAAACAATATGGGCCAATCAGGACACCGGCAATCAAATATGCAGTGACAGACGGCAGCTTCAAAGGCTTAAAGATGCGGGTCATGAGCAGACCCGCAAGGACAGCGATGGAAAGTGACAGCAAAATGGAAACCATATGATTGATTCCCCTCCTCATCTTCAAACCAACACCCAATGATATGGATTGGTATATCGTGTAATGCACACCTCTCTACCTTCACTTTAAGGTGCATAGCACGAAAATAACAGCCTTTCGGCTTGCTGCCGCCCCCGAATCAAGATTCAGAGGCGGCAGCATTTTCCTATTCAAATCAAGATGCTTACAGTGTTTGGTCAGCACGCCTCCTCAAACTGGCTGTTGTACAGCTCCGCATAGAAGCCGTTCTGTTTCAGCAGCTCCTCGTGGCTGCCCTGCTCCACGATGTCGCCGTCCCGCATGACCAGGATGAGGTCGGCATTCTTGATGGTGGACAACCGGTGGGCGATGACGAAGCTGGTGCGCTTGTCTGTCAGCTTGTCCATGGCCTGCTGGGTCAGCATTTCGGTCTTGGTGTCTACGCTGGAGGTGGCCTCGTCCAGGATCAGCATGGGGCTGTTCTGGATCATGGCTCTGGCGATGGTCATCAGCTGTTTCTGCCCGGCGGAAATAGAAGTGTTGTCGGTCAAAACGGTGTCGTAACCATGTGGCAGCGCCTGAATGAAGTTATGGATGCCGCAGGCTTTGCAGGCTTCAATCATCTGCTCATCGGTGACGCCCTGGGTGTTGTAGAGCAGGTTCTCCCGAACCGTTCCCTCAAACAGCCAGGTATCCTGGAGCACCATGCCGAACTGACTGTGAACGTTGCTTCTGGGGATGTCGGTGGTGGGAACGCCGTCGATGAGGATGGTTCCGCCTGTCGGCTCGAAGAACCGCATCAGCAGATTGACCATGGTGGTCTTGCCTGCGCCGGTGGGGCCGACGATGGCCACATTCTGCCCCGGCTTGACCTTGGCGCTGAAGTCGTGGATGATCTCCTTTTCCGGGGCGTTGGGATAGGCAAACTTCACATGGCGGAACTCCACCTCGCCGTGTACGGCGTCAATGCGCTTCACCTTGTCAGACTCGTCCTCCATCTCCTCCTCGGCCAGGAACTCAAAGACACGCTCGGAGGCAGCCGCACAGGACTGCACCTGGGTCATAGCCTGAGAGATCTGCCGCAGCGGAGACTCAAATAGGCGGGTGTAGATCACGAAGGACGACATAACAAAAAAGGTGATGTTGCCGTTGATGATCTGCCAGGCGCCCACCACGCAGACCGCCACATAGCCCAGATTGCCCACGAAGGTCATCAGGGGCTGCATCAGTCCGGACAGGAACTGGGAGCGGAAGTTTGCGGTCTTGACCGCCTGGTTCATGGTGTCGAAGGTATCCCGCACCTCGTCCTCCGCGTTCAGGATGCGGATGACGTCGTGCCCTGCGTACATCTCCTCGATGTAGCCGTTCAGAGTACCCAGGCTCTCCTGCCGGGCGGTGAAGTATTTCTGAGAGCGGCTCATAATGACCACCATCAGCACCAGGCCGATGAGGGTGGAAAGCACCGTGGTGGTCGCCAGCACCCAGTCCGTGTAATACATCATGATGAGACAGCCCACGAGCTGTGCGACGGCGGTGACCAGGTTGGAAAGGCTGTTGGACATGGCCTGCCCAATCATGTCCACATCGTTGGTCATACGGGAAAGCACGTCGCCTGCGGCGTTGCCGGAGAAGTATTTCAGGGGCAGGCGGTTGATTTTGGTATCAATGTCCCCGCGGAGCCGTTTGGCCGTCCGCTGGGTCACGGTCTGCATGATGAAGTGCTGGACAAAGTTGCATACAGCGCTGGCCAGGTAGATGCCTACCAGCAGCACAACCACGCTCAGGATCCCGTCCATATCAATTTCAGTGGAAAGCCCATCGTAAATATAATCGGTCAGCCGGCTGAGCTGGTCCGGGCCGATGATGGTAAAGACTGCGGCGACGGCAGCCAGCACCAGTGCCACGACGATGATGCCCACCTGGCCTTTCAAATAGGAGAGCAGGCTCAACAATGCGCCCTTCATATCCTTTGCTTTGCCGCCGCCTCTGCCGCCCATGGGGCCGCGGCCCATCGGGCCTCTTCTCATAGGCGCGGCAGCTCTGGCTTGTCTGTTTTCTGCCATAATAGACACACCTCCTCGTATAATAAGTTAAAAGTGAATAGTTTCAGGCGACAGCAGGCTT
>JAJBTD010000198.1 GCA_020861055.1 Clostridiales bacterium
GTCATGGGGCGCATCGCTCATTTCGTTCTGCTATTATACCATGTTCCCGTCTGGAGGGACAGGGGCAATTTCGACAGAACAATGGCCCGACTGCGCTGCTGTATTCGAAAGCCCTCTCCGGCAGATCTATGCCATGAAGCAATAGTCTGATGCCCAATCATCCTCTGGCGGGTGACTGGGCATCAGACCGTAACTGAAATGCGATTGCTCATAGCGGGAGTATCCCGCGATTCCAGGCAGTTTTTCCTGCCGGCGATGGGATCCTCAGGCTCTGGGATGGGCTTTGGTGTAAACCTCCTTCAGCCTCTGGTTCACCAGCTTGGCATAAACTTGAGTAGACGAGATATCGGCATGGCCAAGCATCTCCTGAATTGCATGGATGTCCGCTCCGTTTTCCAGCAGATGGGCCGCAAAGGAATGACGGAGGGTATGCGGAGTGATTTCCGACTGGATGCCCGCCTTTTCCCCGTAATATTTGATGAGCTTCCAGAATCCCTGGCGGCTCATACGGGTGCCGTTCATATTGACGAACAGCGCCTCCTCCCCTTCCACTGCCAGCTTGGGACGCACATCCCGCAGGTAATCGGTCAGTGCCTTCAGCGCGGTGGGATACATGGGGATAATCCGGTTCTTCTCCTTGCTCTCGCAGCGGATAAATCCGGCGCTCAAAAACACATCGTCCACATTCAAGCCGATCAGCTCGCTGACGCGAATGCCCGTGGCATAGAGCAACTCCAGCATGGCGTGATCCCGATACCCCTTCATATCGACGCATTCCGGCTGCTCCAGCAGAAGCTCCACCTCTTTGCTGGTCAGGATTTTGGGCAGCTTCCGCTCCACCTTAGCAGCCTTGACGCCCTCCGCCGGGTTGTCCTCACGGTTCCCCTGCTCGACCATCCAATGGAAGAAACACTTGAGCGAAGCCAGCGCCCGCGTCACAGTGGCGGCAGACTTTCCCTGTCCACTCAGCCACCGGACATATTCCTGTACATCGTCCTGGCTCACATCGGATAGCTTCCCGTTTTTCTGAGCCAGATAATCTGCAAACTGATTGACATCACGAAGATAGGAACTGACCGTGTTGGCAGAAGATTTCTTTTCAGTTGTTAAGTAGTTTTTGAACTCATCCACAACCTGCATCATAATTTGCCTTCTCGATCTTTTTCTTTTTGCTATCCGGCCACCAGTACCGGCGTCAGCCAATACCAGACCAGATATCCATAGGCTACGGTCAGCGCCAGCCCGACCAGGCAAACGCCTGCACACTGTATCTGCGTCTGCCGAAATTCCTTTCTATTCTTTCGTTGTCCGGAGGCCAGAGCCCAGGAGACTGTCCATCCCGGCACAGACACCGCCAGCAGCGCCGCCAGCAGAATGCCGTCGCTGCCGCAGACCCACACTGCCCCCGCTGCCAGCCCCTGATAGCCCCAGATACGGACAAAAGCCGAAACCGTACAGGCTGTCAGGAAGCCACGAATCCCCATCAGCACCGGCAGGCCCACAACACCCAGCGCGCTATAGCTGAGGATCAGTGCCAATCCGACCGGCTTTGCCGCCTGCCAGAACAGGGAAACGAGCTTTTGCTCCTCCCGCTGCTGGATGGACGCCTCCACCCACTGCTCCAGAACGGGAGTCAGCTGCTCCAGTCCCAGGCCTGCCGCAATATGGCCTGCCACAGCTCCGATCAGAAAACCGGCGCTCAGCAGCAGCCAGGCCCAGCGGTACGGCTTGCCAGAGAATGCCAGCACCTGCACACCGGAATGTAGCCAATTCATCCACTCACCTCTCCACAGTCTATGACAGGAGAGAATGGGATAGAAGATTACTTTCCCAGCTCGTCCGCCCGGCGGATGCAGCGGGTAAATGCCTCCCCGATCATCTGGTCGAAGCCCAGCTCATCGAACGCCGTCAGCGCTGCCAGCGTCGTCCCGCCCGGAGAGCAGACCTGTCGCTCCAGCTCTGCCGCCGTATGCCCGCTCTCCAGCAGCATCCGGGCGGCGCCCTCCATTGTCTTGGCGGTCAAACGCAGCGCCGCATCCGGCGCGATTCCCCGTTTTTCCGCCTCCTGCACCATCAGAGCTGCCATGCGGAAGAAGAAAGCCGGACTGGAGCCGCTGACCGGGATAATGTCGTTGATCTTGTCGGCGGGGAGCGTCTCCACCAGGCCGGCCGCTTCGAACATCTGCCGCACAAACCGGTACTGCGCCTCCGGCACATCCCCCTGCTCCGTCATGGCGGAGGCTCCGCATCCCAGCATCAGCGGCGTGTTGGGCATCACACAGATGATCTTCGCCTCCGGCAGCTGCTCCCGGAGCCAGCGCTGGGAAATACCGGCGGCGATGGACACCACGCACTTTCCGGATGTACAGGGGGCAATCTCGTCCAAAACTCCGGGCAGGACCTGAGGCTTGACCGCCAAGAGCAGGATATCCCCATTCTGAGCCGCTTCCAGATTAGAGGTAGTCGTATGAACGCCGATATCACCAAACGGTGCAAGCTTATCTGTATGCGGATTTGACATCCAGACCTGCTCCGGTGACATAACATTCGCCCGGAGCGCCCCTCGCAAAATGGCGCTTCCCATATTTCCGGCGCCGATCACGCCTAACATAAAATCACCCATCATCGTCAACTCCACCAGCAGAAGGTCAGAATATCCCCCTGATTCTAAGGGAATAACCATACTATACCATTTCCGGGCGGGTTTGTGCAATACTTTTTTAAGATTTCTCCCATTTTTATCTATTATGCCGAAATTTTATGTAAACACCGTTATGTAAACTTCGGAACCGACAATCTTGCGGTTCCGATATCAGGGGTGCTTCATGGTCAAGATATAGAGGCGTTCTCGTCACGTTGAAACAAAATATGGCCCAAAAGGGGCTTTCGCCCCTTTTGGGCCATCGTTGATTACGTTCTGTATTTATACTGTCTGTATTGGAAAGCTTTGGTCAATTTGCCGAACCGGACCGTATCGCCTTGATCGCAATCGCACACTCCAGCCGTTTTCGCTCCAGTTCACAGGCGACATGTGAGGGCTGTTTCAGATCTCCATTTTCGTTATATCCCCCCGCTGCGCAGCCTCCGGAGCAGTAGAACCTGGCCCAGCACTCCCGGCAGGCGGGCTTGGTATAGATGTTCAGGGCCGCAAAGGTATTGGACAGCTCCTTGTCAAAGGTACCCTCATAGACGTTGCCCATCTTGAAGTCCTCGTTCCCCACGAACTGGTGGCAGGGGTAGATATCCCCCTCCGGCGTGACCGCCACATACTCGCTGCCTGCGCCGCACCCCCGCATCCGCTTGATGACGCAGGGGCCCTGCTGCAAGTCCACAAAGAAATGGAAGAAGTTGATCTCCGGATGATCCACCAGCTCCCTGGCCAGCTTATCATACTCCGCCCGGGCGGCGTCCAGCTCCGCCTCGGTGATGGCGTAGGAGTCTCCCGGCTTGCCGGTGGCAGGCTCCACCGAGACGTTTTTGAAGCCAAGCTCCTGGGCCATGTACATGACATCATCGGCAAAGTTCGGATGCTTTTTCGTATAGGTCCCCCTGGCGTAGTACTCCTGGTCTCCCCTACCGGCTACCAGCTGCTGATACTTCGGCACAATGCGGTCAAAGCTCCCGTTGCCTCCGGCGGTGGGGCGCTGATCGTCGTTGACCTCTTTTCGTCCGTCCAGAGAGAGAACGCAGTTTTTCATCTCACGGTTGATGTAGTCGATCTTCTCCTGATTGAGCAGCATTCCGTTGGTGGTAATGGTGAAGCGGAAATTCTTGTTGTACTGCCCCTCGATAGAGCGGGCATACTCCACCGTTTTTGTTACCGTTTCCCAGGCCATGAGCGGCTCTCCGCCGAAGAAGTCCACCTCGATGTTCCGGCGCTTTCCGGACTTCTGAACCACAAAGTCGATGGCGCGCTTCGCCGTCTCAAAGGGCATGATCTTCCGGCCTGTGCCGAAGTCCCCGGTGGAGGCAAAGCAATACTTGCACCGGAGATTGCAGTCATGGGCCACGTTCAGGCAAAGGGCCTTCACCGGGGCGTCCTTCACATAGGCCCACCGGGGGTCGATATAGTCCTCCTTCGCAAACAGAAGCCCCTGGGCCTCCAGCTCCTTCAGCTCAGACCAGACCTCGGCGATCTCCTCCCTGGAATAGGGCAGCGTCTCCGCGACTTTCTCCGGACAGTGCTCCGGCAGTTCCTCCATTCCCTCCACCCGGCTGAGCACCTGATAGGTCATCTCATCCAGCACATGGACCGCTCCGCTGTTTACATCCAGGGCAATGGGACAGTCCAGCGCAACAAAGGTATGTACCATTTTGATTCCTCCCGTTCCCGCCGCAGGCAGACAGAAGAATGGACACATCGGAAGTCCCAATGTGTCCATACGTCTCCAAAAGATCCGCTGCGGTCAGAGATTACTTCTGGTTCTCGCACTGCTGGTTGGCAACGGTGCAAGAGGTCTTGCAGGCAGACTGGCAGGAAGTCTGGCACTCGCCGCAGCCGCCATAGGAAGCGCTCTTCTTCAGGGTAGCGCCGTTCAGGGTCTTAATGTGCTTCATGGTTTCCCCTCCTCTGTACGATCACGCATCTGGAAACAGCCTTTTCAGCCTCTCATCTGATCCAGTGTTTTCATTATATCACTTCACCCCGGACATTTCAATCATTTTCTCCGCTTTTTGTGAAATGCGGAGAGCAGCCCGCTGGCCGCCCCTCCCGCAAGCGCCGCAATAGTCAGAGGCGTCAGCCCGGTCCCGGCGCCGCTCTCCGGAGCGATCCGCCCTGCGCCCAGCCACAGGAGCAAAAACAGCCCTCCTACCCCCAGGCCCACCAGCAGCACCCGGCTTCGGACCGTGCAGACCGCATATCGGCCTCCTGCCAGACAGCCCAGCGCCGCTCCGATCACTCCGGCTCGTCCGGCCCACTCCTCTCCCATCGTCCCGCTGGCAATCAACCACGCTATCAGCGCCAAGAGAAG
>JAJBTD010000009.1 GCA_020861055.1 Clostridiales bacterium
GAGGACGAACTGGCCGAAATTCGCAACCACAAGATCGGCTTCGTCTTCCAGAACTTCAACCTCATCAACAAGCTAACCTCCGAGGAGAATGAGGAGCTGCCCCTCATCTACCAGAAGGTGCCCAAGGCCGAGCGGCGGGAGCGGGTGGCCCAGGCCCTGGAGCGGGTGAACCTGGGCAAGCGGGCCAAGCATCTGCCCACGGAGCTGTCCGGCGGACAGCAGCAGCGGGTGGCCATCGCCCGCGCCATCGTGACCCGGCCCTCCCTGATTTTGGCGGACGAGCCCACGGGCAACCTGGACTCCACCACCACCAACGAGATCATGGACATTTTCCACGAGCTCCACGACCAGGGGAACACCATCGTCCTCATCACCCATGACGATGAGATCGCCCGTCAGGCCTCCCGGGTGGTACACATTCTGGACGGAAAGCTGTCGGAGGTGAGCCTGTGATACAGTCTTTTAGAATGGCAATGAAATCCATTGCCGGAAACAAGTTCCGGGCCTTCCTGACCATGCTGGGCATCATCATCGGCGTCATGGCCCTGGTGGTGCTGGTCAGCCTGGTCAACGGGGCCACTGGAACGGTGACGGACACCATCTCCAGCCTGGGCACCGATCTGCTGACGGTGTCGGTGGAGGACGACAAGGGCAGTCCCATCACCCTGGACACCCTGGACGAGTGGATGGATGAGGACGGCATCGGGGAGATCGCCCCGGTGGGTACCACCAGCGCCACGGGAAAGTATGGCTCCACCAGCTCTACCGTGACGGTGTACGGCACCACTCCTGCCTATCAGTCCATCAACGCCCTGACCCTGCTCCTGGGCCGGTTCGTCAAGTCCTCTGATGTGGACAACCATACCAACGTCTGCATCATCAACGAGGCGGCGGCCACCGACCTCATCGGCTACACCGACTGCCTGGGGGCGGAGATCTCTCTGGACGGCATGAAGTTTACCGTGGTGGGGGTGCTGGAGGACGACGACGATTCCCTGACCTCCCTGTTCACCAGCGACTCCATGGTGGCCTATATCCCCTACACCACTCTGATGCGGCTGTCCTCCACCGGCTCCTCGGAGATCACCAGCTGCTACGGCAGCTCGGAGGAGGACTCGGACATGGACACGGCGGAGGCGGCGATGACCCAGCTGCTGCTGGACCGGTTTGAGGAGGACGAGGACGCCTTTACTGTCTCCTCTCAGGACGTGCTGGAGGACGCCATGAGCAGCATCACCTCCATCCTGTCCGTCCTGCTGGGCGGCATTGCGGCCATCTCCCTCATCGTCGGCGGCATCGGCATTATGAACATCATGCTGGTGACGGTGACGGAGCGCACACGGGAGATCGGCATCCGCAAGGCCATCGGCGCCAGCCGACGGGTCATTTTGCAGCAGTTTTTGCTGGAATCGGTGGTGCTGTGTATGATCGGCTGCGCCATCGGCGTGTTCCTCTCCTGGACGATTTTGCAGGTGGTGAGTACGGTGGTATCCAGCCTGAGCCTGACCTTTACCATGTCCTGGAACGTGGTGGTGATCGCCATTGTGTTCTGCTTCTTCATCGGCGTGGTGTTCGGGCTGTACCCGGCCAACAAGGCGGCCAAGCTGCCGCCCATCGAAGCGCTGCACTACGGCGGTTAAGGAGGTGCGGACAGAATGAATCAGGAAAACACAATCGTGGAAACCAAACCCGCAGAACCGAAAAAGCCGGCAAAACGGAAAAAGGGAACGCTCTACATCGTCCTCATCGTCCTGTTCACCCTGGTCATGGTAGCCGACCTGGCCAACTACGCGCTGACCCCGGACACCTCCGGCTTCACCGCCGGGGCTATGGGGGAGATGACCATGCCGGATATGGACGGCATGGAGGCGGCGGACGCCGACAGCGCCGAGGCGACAGACGGAGAGAGTACTGATGCAGCGGCCGGCGAGAGCGTCGAGTCCGCCGACAGCGGAAGCGCCGAGTCCTCTGGCAGAGGCCAGGGAGGCCAGGGCGGCATGGGCGGCTTCGCTGACGGAGACGCTTCGGAGGAGGACTTCGCCGCAGCCGGTGAGACCCCTAACGGCGGCTTTGCCGACAGCGACGAGACGGCGGACACGGAGGATACGGAGAGCACAGAGAGCGGCGAGTTCTCCGGCGGCTTTGACGCCTCCGAGATGGATATGACGGGGATGCCCGGCATGACCACCGTTCAGACCCCCCTGACCGTCATCCGCGGCTACTGGCTGCCCATCCTCATCGTGTGCGTCCTGGGGGATGCGGTGTGCATTTTCCTGCTGGTGCGGCGCATCCGCATCAACCGGAAGCTGGACGCCGAGGCCCTGGCCGCAGGCGAGACGGTGGAGGAGCCGGAGGAGGACGATTTCGCCATCCGGCGGGAGCGTGGCCCCATGGACTGGATCGCCCCCCTGTGCCTGATTTTGGCATTGGCGCTGGTCATCTATATGCTGCCCACCACGAGCAGCAGCAGTAGTGCATCCTCCGTCACGGTGGAGACGGAGATCCTCTCCGGCACAGCGGAGGAGGGCACCATCACCACCTATCTCTCCGGCACGGGCACGCTGACGGAGGAGGACATTGTGACCGTCTCCATTCCGGACGTGGCGGAGATCGAGGCCTACTATGTAGAAAACGGGGATACCGTATCAGCGGGCGACGCCATCGCCACAGTGAACGCCACCTCTGTAGCCGCGGCTATCATTGAACTGCAAACCGTGATCGACGAGCTGGACGAGGACTTGGAAGAGGCCGCCGAGGAGGACACCGAGGACACCATCGAGGCTACGGTGGATGCCAGGGTAAAGCTGATCTATGCCGAGGAGGGAGACGAGGTCGCCGATGTGATCTATGAGGACGGGGCGCTGATGCTCCTGTCTCTGGACGGCTACATGGCGGTGGATCTCTCCGACAGCTCCGGGCTGAGCGTGGGCGATTCCGTCACCGTCACCTTCTCCGATGGGGAGAGCGAGACGGGCCGGGTGGCCCAGGTCAGCATTGGCGACGGCACCGCCACCGTCACTGTCTCCGACGAGGAGGCGGTCTATGGCGATACGGTGACGGTCACAGACGAGGACGGCAACGACATCGGCTCCGGAACGCTCTACATCCACAGCGAGTTGAAGGTGACCGGCTATTACGGCACCGTAGACAGCGTGGACGTGGACCTGGACGACGAGGTGGAAATTGGCGACACCCTGTTCACTTTGACCGACACCGGAGAGAGCGAGACGTATCAGACCCTCCTCGCCCGGCGGTACGAGCTGGACGAGCAGATGGCCGATCTGTTCCAACTCTATGAGGACGGGTGCATCTATGCGGGGGCGGACGGCGTCATTTCCGGCGTCCCGGACGATGCGGAGATTATCAAGGCCGACGATGCCGCCGACGAGGAGGAGAGCGATACCGACCAGCTCTCCGCTAACACCTCCCTTGTGGGGGCGGTGCTGAATTTCCTGACTGCAAGCGGAGACACGGGCGATGCCGGAGACACGGGCGACACCGGAGACACCGGCGATACCGGAGACACGGGCGACACCGGGGACACGGACGATACCGGCGACGACAGTGGCGACACCGATACCGATGCGGACACAGGCACAGACACAGAGGCCGACACCAGCGAACAGGAAGAGACAAGGAGCACTCCCTACAGTGTTGAAAAGGGCAGCTCCTATGTGTACTATGTCGCCACCGTGTCCAGCGTGGGCAAGTCCTCCGCCGTACTCAAGGTATACACTGGCCCGGTCTCGCTGAGCAGCTATACCGACCTGACCGGGACGCTGGAGAAGCTGGAGAGCGACGAGAGCGCCGAGTGGGAGTACTATGTGTACAAATACGACACTACATCCCAGAACGTGTTTACCTATTCCAATTCTGCCTGGAGCAGCTCCACCGCCTCTGTGCTCCAGTCCGGGGACACGCTGGCCTTTGCCCTGACGGCGAAGTACAGCGAGAGCGGCGACTATGAGCTGGTGGAGATCCTCCGCACCGCCGCTGCGGAGACGGCGACTGACGACCAGACAGCCCAGACCGACGACCAGATGGCCCAGGCCGGCGGCGCCTCCGCAGGCATGAGCGGCATGACCGGGTCTGTCTCCGGATTCAGCTTCGGCTCCATGTCCGGCGTCAGCGGCAGTACGTCCATTGCCGACGGCACAGCCGACACCACCGAGGAGGAGACGGCCTCCTATGACCAGTACAGCATTGCCGAGCAGGATGTGCTCTCTATCACTCCCCAGAATACCATGACCCTCTCCATCAGCGTGGATGAGCTGGACATCCTCTCTATCAGCGTGGGTATGGAGGCGGAGATCACCCTGGACGCGCTGACGGGACAATCCTTCACCGGGACGGTGACTGCCATCGCTACCGTGGGCACCAACGAGGGCGGCAACACCAAATTTGCCGTGGAGCTGACCATGGACCGAACGGAGCAGATGCTGGCAGGAATGAACGCCTCGGTCAAAATTGAGACGGCCTCCAGCAATGTGGAGACGGCGATCCCTGCCGCCGCTCTGGTGGAGGACGACGGCAAGACCTATGTCTACACCGAGTACGACGAGAAGGAGGAGGCCCTGGGCGGTCTGGTGGAGGTGGAGACCGGCGTCTCCGACGGCGACCTGGTGGAGATCACCTCCGGACTGAGCGAGGGCGATACCTATTACTACGAGTACGCAGATACCCTGGTCTACAGCTTCATCAGCGCGGGCTGACAACGACAGCTTCGCCCCGGCCGTACGGCCGGGGCGTTTGCTTTGACCGGGGATTTCCATGCGCCGCATGGAATTTGTAGGTTCGTCAATCATACTTTACACTTAGGGAAAGAAGAAAGGACAACTTT
>JAJBTD010000182.1 GCA_020861055.1 Clostridiales bacterium
ATCATCTCCCACCCGGACGCGGGCAAGACGACGCTGACGGAAAAGCTCCTGCTCTACGGCGGGGCCATCAACCAGGCGGGCGTGGTCAAGGGCAAGCGCAACGCCCGCGCCGCCACCTCGGACTGGATGGAAATCGAGAAGCAGCGGGGCATCTCGGTGACCAGCTCGGTGATGCAGTTCCAGTACCAGGGCTTCTGCATCAACATCCTGGACACGCCGGGCCACCAGGACTTCTCCGAGGACACCTACCGCACCCTCATGGCCGCGGACTCCGCCGTCATGGTCATCGACGCCGCCAAGGGCGTGGAGGCCCAGACCCGGAAGCTGTTCAAGGTCTGCGCCATGCGGCACATCCCCATCTTCACTTTTATCAACAAGATGGACCGGGAGGCCAGGGACCCCTTCGATCTGTGCGAGGAGATCGAGCACGAGCTGGGCATTGACACCTGCCCGGTGAACTGGCCCATCGGCTGCGGCAAGGACTTCCAGGGAGTCTATGACCGGCAGCGGGGCCAGGTGCTCCACTTCACCGCCCACGGCAGCGCCCGCGCCGCCGACAGCGAGGAGATCGCCCTGGACGACCCCCGGCTGCCCCAGGTCATCGGGGAGAGCCGCTGTCAGGAGCTGCGGGACGCTCTGGAGCTGCTGGACGGTGCGGGGGAGTCCCTGGATCTGGAGACGGTCCGCCGTGGGGAGCTGTCCCCGGTGTTCTTCGGCTCCGCCCTGACCAGCTTCGGGGTGGAGGCGTTTCTGGAGGAATTTCTCCGCATGACCACTCCGCCCCTGTCCCGGTCCGCGGGAGATACGGTGGTGGACTCCTTCTCCGACGCGTTCTCCGGCTTCGTCTTTAAGATTCAGGCCAATATGAACAAGGCCCACCGGGACCGGATCGCCTTTGTCCGGGTGTGCTCCGGTCGGTTCGACGCCGACCGGGAGGTCTACCTGGTCCAGCAGGACCGGAAGGTAAAGCTCTCCCGCCCCCAGCAGCTCATGGCCGCCGAGCGGGAGATCATCGAGGAGGCCTACGCCGGGGACATCATCGGCGTGTTCGACCCTGGCATCTTCTCCATCGGGGACACCATCTGCGAGCCGGGGATGAAGTGCCGCTTCGACCCCATCCCCACCTTCGCCCCGGAGCACTTCCGTCGGGTGCGCCCCAGGGACACCCTGAAACGGAAGCAGTTCATCAAGGGCACCGAGCAGATCGCCCAGGAGGGCGCCATCCAGATCTTCAAGATCCCCTACACCGGCATGGAGGAGGTCATTGTGGGCGTGGTGGGCACCCTACAGTTCGACGTGTTCGAGTACCGGCTGAAAAACGAGTACCGGGTGGACCTGGTGATGGAAAATCTCCCCTACGAATACGTCCGGTGGATCGACCACAGCCCGGTGGAGGATCTGGACGAGCTGGTGCTGGGCAACGGCCAGGACGTGAAGCTGGTGGAGGACTACCAAGGGAACAAGCTGCTGCTCTTCTCCGCCCCATGGTCCATCAAGTGGGTGCTGGACAAGAACAAGGGCCTGAAGCTGTCCGAGTTCGGCGGGGCCAGGCTGGACTAGCCGCAAAGGAGGCGGACAGGATGCCCTATACTACCGTGATCTTTGACATGGACGGCACGGTCCTCAACACCCTGGACGACCTGACCGACGCCGTCAACGCCATGCGCCGCCGGGAGGGGCTGACGGAGCTTCCCCTGAGCCACGTCCGCAAAAGCGTGGGCAGCGGCGTAGCCGTCCTCATGGAGCGGACGCTGCCGGGGGGCCGGGCGTATCCCCGTTTTCGGGAGGCCACAGCCTTTTACCGGAGCTACTATGAGTCCCACAGTCTGATCAAGACCAGTCCCTACCCCGGCATCCTGTCTCTGATGGAGGCGCTGCGCCGCCGGGGCGTGACCATGGCGGTGGTGTCCAACAAGCAGGACGCGGCGGTTCAGGAGCTGAGCCGCCACTTCTTCGGCGATTATATGGCCGTCTCTCTGGGAGAGCGGGAGGGGCTGAGGCGAAAGCCCAGCCCGGATATGGTCAACGCCGCCCTGTCCCGGCTGGGCCGGAGGCGGGAGGAGTGCCTGTTTGTGGGCGACTCGGACATCGACTGCGCCACGGCGGGGAATGCGGAGGTGGACTGCGCCGCTGTGACCTGGGGCTTCCGGGACCGGGCGCTGTTGGAGACGCTGGCCCCGAAGTACATTATCGACTCACCGGAGGAGCTGCTGACGCTGGTTCCGGGCCGGTGAGCGCTCACGCAAAAACGACACACAGAGCAGACCAGGGGGAGCAGACGCAGGAGCAGCGTCTGCTCCCCTAATCTGTCCTGCGCGGCGGCTTCATTTTTGTGAAATTAGCCGATCAAATGCCTCTTCCCCCCGCTTGACAAAGTGTGTTATACTATCTGGCTGAATGCAGAAAGCGCAAACCGGGAGGCAAAGCAATCGACCAGTCACGGTTTGACGCACACTTAGGAGGAATGAATGATATGGTTTCCGTTTTGCTGTCACTCTCCGTCGCTACTCTGGCAGGGCTGATGATGACCCGGGTGTTCAAGCCCCTGAAGCTGCCCTCTGTCACCGCATACCTGATCGCCGGCGTGCTCATCGGCCCCTATTGTCTGGGGCGTCTGGGCATCACAGGTCTGGGCTTTCCCACCATGGACAGCGTGGAGGAGCTGAGCGTGATCTCCGACGTGGCCCTGGGCTTTATCGCCTTCTCTATCGGCAACGAGTTCCGCCTGTCCCAGCTGAAAAAGACCGGGAAACAGGCCTTTGTCATCGGCATTGTCCAGGCGCTGACGGCGGCCCTGTTCGTGGACGCCGCTCTTCTGGCCATCAGCTTCGCCACCGACGGAGCGCTGACCCCGGCTCAGGCCATCACCCTGGGCGCTATCGCCACCGCCACCGCACCGGCGGCGACGCTGATGGTGGTGCGGCAGTACAAGGCGAAGGGTCCCCTGGTGGATCTGCTGCTGCCCATCGTGGCGCTGGACGACGCCGTGGGCCTGGTGGTATTCGCAGTGAGCTTCGGCGTCGCCCGTGGGCTGGTGACCGGAACGGTGGACCTCATCTCCATCATTGTCAATCCGCTGCTGGAGATCGTCCTGTCCCTGGCTCTGGGGGCCGTCATGGGTTGGCTGCTGACCCAGATCGAAAAGCTGTTCAACTCCAACACGAATCGTCTGAACATGTCCATCGCCTTTGTGCTGCTGACCACGGCCCTCTCCATGCTGGAGTTCCAGGTCGGCCCGGTGACCATCGGCTTCTCGTCCCTGCTGGTGTGCATGATGCTGGGCACGGTGTTCTGCAATCTCTGCCCCCTGTCCAGAGAGATCATGGATAAGACGGACAGCTGGACCAGCCCCCTGTTCGCCGCCTTCTTCGTCATCTCCGGCGCGGAGCTGGAGCTGAGCGTATTCACCGATATCACCATCGTACTCATCGGCCTGGTGTACATCATCACCCGGTCCGCAGGCAAATATCTGGGGTCTTTCTTCTCCGCCAGGGGCACCCATTGCAGCGACACCATCTGCAAATACCTGGGCATTACCCTGCTGCCCCAGGCGGGGGTCGCCCTGGGGATGTGCGTCACCGCCCAGCAGCTGGGGGAGCAGGGCAGCCTGATCCGCAACATCACCCTCTTTGCCGTGCTTATCTACGAGCTGGTGGGCCCGCTGCTGACCAAGGAATCGCTGAAGCGCGCCGGCGAGATCCAGCCCATGAGCGACGAGGTGAAGAACCGCCGCCAGGCCAAGCTGGAGGCCGCCAAGTCCACCCCCTACGAGCGGTATAAAAAGCCCTGAGCGCCGCTCACAGCGCCATATGCAAGCAGCCGGAGGCAGTGCGTCACGCACCGCCTCCGGCCTTCTTTTGTTCTCCCGGCTGTGAAAAGAGAATGGGCTGCGCCTTCTTGTTTCCGGCTGCGGAATGCGCTATAATCAGTGAAACGATTTCCCGTCCTTCCGGACGCCTTTTCACCCCACGGAGGTCTTCCCATGAAGCAAACGACACTGCAAAAGCTGAACCGCACCGCCTTTATCGCCTTTCCCCTGACCACCGGACTGCTCCTCCTGTCCTGGCTGCTGGACGGGATGTCCACCATTATGATCCTGATCTGGGCCATCTCTCTGGGGCTGCTGGCCGTCGTTCTGCTGGCCTGCATCACCCGGAACGTGGTGCAGCGCTGGCGGGCCGGGACCTTCCGGCCCCTGGTGCTCCGCTGGTGCGTCGTAGCGGCGGCGGTTTTCGCCATCCTGGTGCTGCTGGATCTCACCACAGACCGCATCTTCTGGTCCGCCGACATCGGCGTGGCCGTGCTAGCCGGTTTTCTCTCCTGGTACGGCAAGCCGTAGGCTCACGAGAGGAACAGATCCACGTCCTCCACCGTCAGTCCCTCCTGTAGCGCCAGGTTGACGCCATAGCCGATCACCTTGGCGATATCCGACACCAGCACGTCGATGTCCTTGGGCGTCACCAGCATACCGGACAGCTCACCGTCCTCCGGCTCCTCCCGCTCTCCCCCGGTGAGGTCGGAGGCCAGGGTGGCGGCGTCCACCACCGTCGGCACGCCCAGCGCGATCACCGGGACGCCCAGCGTCTCCCGGTTCAGCGCCTGCCGGGCGTTGCCCACCCCGGAGCCGGGGATAATGCCGGTATCGGCGATCTGCACCGTAGAGCACAGCCGCCGGACCGACCGGGCGGCCAGGGCGTCCACCGCAATGACCAGTCCCGGACGCAGCCGGTCGGTCAGCGCCCGGACCACCTCCCCGCTCTCCATCCCCGTGGTCCCCAGCACCCCGGCGGCC
>JAJBTD010000039.1 GCA_020861055.1 Clostridiales bacterium
GAAAGTTGTCCTTTCTTCTTTCCCTAAGTGTAAAGTATGATTGACGAACCTACATCATGGCGGAAACCGTAAAATTTTGGAGATGGGGTCTTCCAATATGTGGAAAAGCGGGGAGGACGCTTTCGCATCCTCCCCGCTGCATTGCGGAGTTTCTGTCAGGGCAAAAATCACTCGATCATGTTGACGGTGACGTTGGAGTACTCCTGGCTGAAGTTGCTCTCATAGTCGCTGTCGACGACCAGCTCGCCGCTGACGACGGAGGCCAGCAGCGCCTCGTAATCCTCGACGGTGAAGTTGGTCATGGACCAGGTGTCGGTGGGCAGACCCACGGCGCCGTCAGCAGCGCCCAGGGTGGTGGTGGTGCCGCCGATCTCGTCCCAGGAGCCGTCAAAGTACTTGCCGACAGCGTACTCGGTGGCCTCGGCCAGACCCTTCATGGCGGAGGTGATGACGGTATCGGACTCGCTGGACTGGTCGACGTCGACGCCGATCACAGCGCCGTCGTTCTCAGCGGCGGCGGTGGCGATGGAGGAGAACATGGAGCCGCCGCAGGCGAACACGACCTGAGTGCCGTTGGAGTACCAGCCGGAGATCATGGTCTGCAGGTCGGGGGAGGCAGTGTAGTCAGCACCATAGAGCCAGGAATAGGTGATGTTGACGTTGATGCCCAGAGCGGCAGCGGCGTCATTGGCGCCCTGCACATAGCCAAAGCCGTAACGGCAGCAGGCGGGGTTGGTGCCGCCACCGCCGCCGGAAAAGCCCAGCTCGGTGTAGCCTTCCATAACGGCAGCATAGCCGGCGAAGTAGCCGCACTGCTCCTCCTGGAAGTTGATGCCGGCCACGTTGGTCAGCACGGTATCGCCGTCATACAGGGTGTAGCCGTCGATGAAGACGAACTGCACGTCGGGATAGGCGATAGCGGCCTTGGTCAGAGCGGTCTCCTGAAGATAACCGGCGCAGACGACGACCTTTGCGCCCGCTTCGCAGGCGGCGGCCATAGCGTCATAGCGGTCGTCATTGGTGGCTGCGTTCTCGTTGGCGGGCTGATAATATTTGTAGGTCAGACCATTCTCGTAGGCGTACAGCTTGATGCCGTTCCAGGTGCCCTCGTTGAAGGACTTGTCCTTCAGGGAGCCCACGTCGGTGACGAAGGCGATCTCATAAGTACCGTCGTCAGAGGTCATGTTGTCGTCGATGTCGTCAGCAGAGACGGTCTCGGCGGAAGCGGTGTCATCAGTGGCATCCTCAGCCTCAGCCTCAGCCTCTGCATCGGCGTCGCTGGACTCCTCAGTGGTGTCGGCGTCGCTGGACTCTTCGGTGTCGTCGCTGGACTCCTCGGTGGTATCGCTGGAGGTGTCGGTGGTGGTGCTGTCACTGCTGCTGCCGCAGGCGGCCAGAGCAAAGCACATCATCAGAGCCAGCAGGAGAGCGAGGAGCTTCTTCATCTGTTTCATCCGTGTGTCATCCTTTCCTGAACATATTCCCCGGCGTCATTGCATTCCGGGGCCAGAGTTGCCCAGAGCCGCACCTTGTCTCCAAAGATCATAAGTCTGAGCGTACAAACATTTTAACATTGACTTTACAAAATAGCAACCCCCTAGTTCGGCGAATTTTGAACGGAAACAGCGCTCAACAACAGCCGCTTCCGCAAATCCGTCTTTGTACGCAACCCAAATCGGAGATTCCTCCCAACAGATTGCGCAAAAGCAGTTGACCTCTTCGAAGGCATGCGGTATAATAAGCTAAAATCAAGGTGCTAAACAGCTGCTTAGTGTAGAGATATGAGAGGAGGGGGCTCCCATGACCCAGCGGGAACGGGAAATTCTGAACTGGATTGCAGAAAACCCCATGATCTCCCAGCAGGAGCTGGCGGACCGGGCGGGGATCACCCGCTCCTCGGTGGCCGTTCACATCTCCAACCTGATGAAAAAGGGGTATATCGCCGGGAAGGGCTACGTCCTCCGCTCTGCCTCCTATGTGGCGGTGGTGGGCGGAGTCAATATGGACATTGGCGGGCAGGCCTATGCCCCTCTGGTAGCCAGCGATTCCAACCCCGGCCGGGTTCGGATGTCTCTGGGCGGCGTAGGGCGGAACATCGCCCACAATCTGGCGCTGCTGGGGGTAGACGTGCGGCTGCTCACCGCCTTTGGAGACGATATCTACGCTCAGAAGGTCGCCGCCTCCTGCGGGGAGCTGGGCATTGACATCTCTCAGGCGCTCCAGGTCCCCGGTGGCGTCACCTCCAACTACGTCTTTCTCTCCGGCCCGGACGGAGATATGGCCCTGGCCATCTCGGACATGGACATCTACGACCATGTGACCCCGGGCTACCTGCAAAGCCACCGCGCTCTGCTGGACAACGCCCAGATCGTCATTCTGGACACCAACATTCCCGCCGAATCGGTGCGCTGGCTGTGCGAAAACGTGAAAGCCCCCATCTTCGCCGACCCGGTGTCCACCGCCAAGGCGGTCAAGCTCCGGGAGGTACTGGGCAAGATCCACACCCTCAAGCCCAACCGCTATGAGGCGGAGCTGCTCTCCGGGGTGTCCATCACCGACGATGAGAGCCTGGAGCGGGCGGCACAGGCTCTGCTGGACACCGGGCTCCGCCGGGTGTTCATCTCTCTGGGGAGCGAGGGGGTCTACGCCGCCGACCACTGGGGAAGCCTTCGTCTCCCCTGCTATCCCGCCCATGCGGTCAACGCCACCGGCGCAGGGGACGCCTTTATGGCTGCTCTGGCCTGGGCCTATCTGGAGGGCAACGACCTGGAAGGCTCCGCCCGTCGGGCACAGGCCGCCGCCGCCATCTCCATCGAGGGGCCGGAGACGATCAATCCCCAGCTCTCCGGCGAGGCCATTCTGGAGCGGATGGCGCAATAAGCTCGTGTCCCTGCCGCTGTGCGGCTTTTCATAAAAGACTGATTCGCAATTATTATCATATCACAGGAGGTACTGCATCATGTCTCTCACCAAGTATCTGGACGTGGCCCCTGAAGTGGCCCAGGCTCTGAAGGACAACCGGCCCGTGGTGGCGCTGGAGTCCACCATCATCTCCCACGGTATGCCCTACCCGCAGAACGTGGAGACCGCCCTCAAGGTGGAGGAGATCATCCGCTCCTGCGGAGCCGTCCCCGCCACCATCGCCATCATCGGCGGGCGGCTCAAGGCGGGCTGCACCCATGAGGAGATCGAGCATCTGGGCAAAAAGGGCCAGGAGGTCACCAAGGTCTCCCGCCGGGACCTGCCGGTCATCGTCGCTAAGGGGATGGACGGGGCCACTACCGTCACCACCACCATGCTCATCGCTAACCTGGCGGGCATCTCCGTCTTTGCCACCGGCGGCATCGGCGGCGTCCACCGGGGCGCGGAGACCACTATGGATATCTCCGCCGACCTGGAGGAACTGGCCCAGACCCCGGTTATGGTCATCTGCGCCGGTGCCAAGTCCATCCTGGACCTGGGTCTGACTCTGGAGTACCTGGAGACCAAGGGCGTCCCCGTCATCGGCTATGGCACCAGCGAACTGCCCGCCTTCTACACCCGGAAGAGCGGCTTCGGCGTGGATTACGAACTGGACACCCCCGCCGAGGTGGCCGCCGCCTTCCGGGCACAGCGGGAGCTGGGGCTCAAGGGCGGTATGCTGGTGACCAATCCCATCCCGGAGGAGTACTCCATGGATGCGGATGTCATTAACAAGGCCATCGACGAGGCAGTGGCCGAGGCCAACGCCCTGGGCATCCACGGCAAGCAGACCACTCCCTTCCTGCTGGCCAAGATCAAGGACCTGACCGGCGGCGACAGCCTGGACTCCAACATTCAGCTGGTATTCAACAACGCCCGTCTGGCCTCCGCCGTGGCCACGGAGCTGTGCAAGTAAAATCAGATATTGCGCTTCTGCAAGCCGAGCCTCCCCCTTCGGAGGTTCGGTTTGCTTTTTTCGTCCAGGTAGGGTACAATGGGCGCAGTAAAACAGACGGAAAGGAAGTAACGCCATGAGCACTACTCTTCGCAAGGATGTCCCTGTCGCAGAGACCTGGGACCTGTCCCTCATCTACCCCACCGAGGAGGCCATGTATCAGGACGCCCGGCAGCTCCGGGAGCTGGCGGATCGCATGGTGCAGCAGTACCGGGGCAGGCTGACCTCCCCTGAGACGATCAACGCCTGCCTGGACGATTTCCGGGAGGCGGTCCGGCTGCTGACCCTCACCTCCAACTACTGCCACTTGGCAGTGGAGGTGGACTACACCGACGCCCACAACCAGGAGCGCAACGGGGAGCAGAACCGCCTGGCCGCCCAGGTGATGAGTCAGCTGAGCTTTGTGAACAGTGAGCTGTCCCAGTCGGACGAGGCTCTGCTGGCAGAGGCCGCCGCCCAGTCCGAGGCCAACCGACACTTTCTCCAGGACATCCTCCGGGAGAAGCCCCACCGCCTCCACCCGGAGACGGAGCGTACCCTGGCCGCCCTGTCCCAGACGATGGACGCACCCTATCAAATTTACAACATGGCAAAGCTGGCGGACATGAAGTTCCCGCCCTTTACGGTGGATGGGAAGGAGTATCCCCTGGGTTACTCCCTGTTTGAAGACGACTATGAGTATGAGACAGATACCGCCGTCCGGCGAAGCGCTTTTTCCGCCTTTTCCGCCAAGCTCCGGGAGTATGAGAACGTCACTGCCGCCGCCTACGACGCCCAGGAGCAGCCGGAAAAGACCCTGGCCGACCTCGGGGGCTACGATTCCTTGGTG
>JAJBTD010000156.1 GCA_020861055.1 Clostridiales bacterium
ATTTTGGACGACGGCCTGTTTGAAGTGGTGCTCATCCGAGCCCCGAAGAACCTGCTGGACTTAAACCAGGTGGCTGCCGCCCTGCTGAGCCGTCAGCCCAACGAATACATCGCTTCTATCCAGTCTAACAGCGTTTGCTTCCAGAGCGAGGAGCCGGTGAGCTGGACGCTGGACGGGGAGTTCGGCGGAGAGCACCGGGAGCTAACCATAGAGAATCTGCCACGGTATGTCACCATTCTCAGCGGAAAGCAACAGGGGGGAGAAGCGGATGAAAACGCCCCGGTATGACCTGGTCCTGCTGGATGCAGACCGAACCCTGTTTGACTTCGACCGGAGCGAGATGGAGGCTATCCGGCTGACACTGGAGGCCTGGGGTATTGCGCCGGACGAGGGGACAGTGAACCGCTATTTGGAGATCAATAACGGCCTGTGGGCCGCCTGTGACCGGGGAGAGTTTCCCCAACCCCGCCTGGGCCGGGAGCGGTTCGCCCGGCTGCTGAACGAGCTGGGCCGGACAGAAGTGGACCCGGAGCAGATGAACCGAGACTATCTTACCCGGCTGGGGACGCTGCCCTATCTGCTACCCGGAGCGGAGGATCTGTGCCGGCGGCTGTCCCCCGTCTGTAAGCTGGTCATCGTCACCAACGGCCTGACCATCGCCCAGGAGGGGCGGCTGGGCAGGTCGGCCATCCGGCCCTATATCAGCGGGATGTACGTTTCGGAGCAGATGGGCTGCCGCAAGCCGGAGCTGGCCTATTTTCAGGCGGTTTTTGCCGCCCTGGGGGTGGATGAGGCGCAGAAGCGCCGCACCGTCCTTGTGGGAGACAGTATTTCCAGTGACATCCGGGGCGGCGTGGGGGCTGGGATCGACACGGTATGGTTCAATCCCTCCGGCCAGACGGCCCCGGCAGAGCTGAAAATCACCTTCATTGCGGATAGCCTGGAGGCGGTGGGGACGTTCATCCTGGGTGTCAGCAGCGCTGAACAGCGGAAATAGGGGAGAGCTACACTTTTACACGGTGATGTCTTAGAAAACTTTTTGGTAAAAATGGCCTTTAGACCGTTGCCAAGCAGAATGAAATAAGGTATAATGACCAATAGTGAGTTTTGAAAAAGGAAATCTCCTTCACCGGAGCAGACCGTCAGATAGTGCAGACTCTCAACAAGCCTGTAATCATATCAGGAAAGGAACGTCAACATGAGCTTCACCGCTAAACAAATCCGCAATATCTGCCTGCTGGGCCATTCCGGCACCGGCAAGACCTCCCTGGTGGAGAGTATGCTCTACCAGACCGGCGAGATCGCCCGGATGGGCAAAACTGCCGACGGAAACACCGTCTCCGACTATGACGCCGAGGAGATCAAGCGGCAGATTTCCATTTCCGCATCCATTATCCCCATCAAGTATAAGGACTGTCTCATCAATGTGATCGATTGCCCGGGCAACTTTGATTTCAGCGGCGAGGTCATGGAAGCTCTGGAGGCGGCGGACGCCGCCGTTATCGTGCTGCCCGCCAAGGGCTCCGTCCCCGTGGGTACCGAGCGGGCGTGGAAGCTGGCCCAGACCCGGCATCTCCCCACCATGTTCTATATCTCCAAGGCGGACGAGGACAACGGCGACTTCAACGCCGTGGTGGCAGAGTTGAAGGAGAAATTCGGCAACCAGGTCACTCCCGTGGTCTCCCCCCTGTGGGACGCCCACAAGAACGTGATCGGTGTGCTGGACATCCTGGGCAAGTGCGCCTTCGGCATCGCCAAGGACGGCAAGAGCCATAAGATCGACATCCCCGCCGACAAGATGGACTATGTAGAGGAGTCCTATGCCGCCCTCATGGAGAACGTGGCCGAGACCAGCGAGGAGTTCATGGAGAAGTTCTTCGAGGGCGAGGAGTTCACCCCCGAGGAGGTGGCCGAGGGTCTGCTCCAGGGCGTGAAGGATGCCACCCTGACTCCTGTTTACTGCGGCAGCGCTTTCACCGGCATGGGCACCGAGGCCCTGATGCACGGTGTCCTCACCATGGGCCCTTATCCCACCAATACCGAGCCTCTGGACGGCGTGGACGCCAACGGCGACCCGGTCCAGGTCAAGGTCAGCCCCGACGGCCCCACCGTGGCCTATGTCTTTAAGACGGTCTCCGACCAGTACGGCAAGTACTCCTATGTGAAGGTGCTCCAGGGCAAGCTGACCGCCGACCTGACCCTCATCAACGGTACCACCGGGGCCAACGAAAAGCTGGGGCGTCTCTATGCCATCTGCGGCAAGAAGGCATCCGAGCTGAAGGAGCTCAACGCCGGTGATATCGGCGCCATCGCCAAGATGGACAAGCTCAAGACTGGCGACACCCTCTCGGTAGAGGGCATTAAGCTGGACCCCGTTCCCTTTGCCGAGCCGGTCTACGCCAAGGCAATCGCCCCGGTGAAGCGTGGCCAGGAGGACAAGGTAGGCATGGGCCTGAACCGTCTCAATGAGGAGGACCCCAGCTTCAGCATTGAGAACAACGCCGAGACCCATCAGATCGTGGTCCATGCGGCGGGCGATATCCAGATCGACGTTCTGGTCGCCAAGCTCAAGAGCCGCTTCGGCGTGGACGTGGTCCTGTCCGAGCCTCGTGTGGCCTACCGTGAGAAGATCCGCAAGACCGTCTCCAAGCAGGGCAAGTTCAAGAAGCAGACCGGCGGCAGCGGCCAGTACGGCGACGTCTGGGTCCGGTTCGAGCCATGTGACAGCGATGAACTGGTCTTTGAAGAGGAGGTCGTGGGCGGCAGCGTGCCAAAGAACTACTTCCCCGCAGTGGAAAAGGGTCTCCGGGACGCCTGCACCCATGGCGTGCTGGCGGGCTATCCTGTGGTCAACCTGAAGGCAGTGCTGTACGACGGCTCCTACCATCCGGTGGACTCCTCCGAAATTGCCTTTAAGACTGCCGCCTCCCTGGCCTATAAGGCCGCTCTGCCTGAGGCCAACCCTGTGCTCATGGAGCCTGTGGGTTCCCTGATGGTCACGGTGCCGGACAACTACATGGGCGACATCATTGGCGACCTGAACAAGCGCCGGGGCCGCGTCATGGGCATGAACCCCACCAAGGATGGGGAACAGGTCATCGAAGCCGAGGTTCCCATGGCGGAGATGTCCTCCTATGCCATCGACCTCCGGGCCATGACCCAGAGCCGCGGGTCCTTCACTTTCCACTTTGTCCGCTATGAGGACTGCCCTCCGGCTGCACAGGAGAAGGCCATCGAGGCCGCCAAGGCGCTCCAGGAGTAATTACAAATTTTGGTTCTTTGGGGTCAGGCGCTGAACCTGACCCCAATATTTATTATAGAACCTATTAAAATCCCATGGATGCTTCTGCCGGTGGTCGTGTTCACTCTGTGCCCGGCGGCGGCTGAACAGTTCAGAGCGGATGAGGGGGAAGAAGAGATGAAGAAACAGGTAAAATGCAGGATTCTGTTTGTCTGCTGGGGGAACATCTGCCGGTCCCCCATGGCGGAATTCATTATGAAGGACATGGTGGCAAAGCGGGGACTGGAGGAGCGGTTCCTGATTGAATCCGCAGCACATTCCAGCGAGGAGATCGGCAATCCGGTCTATCCCCCCGCCCGGAGAGAGTTGGCCCGCCATGGTATCGACTGCTCCGGCAAGCGGGCGCGGCAGATTACCCGGAGGGACTATGACCGCTATGACTGGATACTGGGCATGGAGCAGCTCAACCTGCGATATATGCTCCGCTGCTTCGGCGGCGACCCGGAGGGAAAGGTGCGGCGATTGCTGGATTTTTCAGACCGTCCCAGAGATATTGCCGATCCCTGGTATACGGGGGAGTTTGAGCTGACGTACACAGACATCGTGGAGGGCTGTGAGGCGCTGCTGGAGACGGTTTTGTCGGGAAACGACAGATGACAGGCCGCCGCGTTTCCCCAGATAGGGAAACCTGTCGAACCGTCTGTTGACAATTATTTCAGCGACAGGTAAAATAGAAACAGGATTCGGCGGGGCCGGATGAGGCAGCTTCATTCCGACTCCGCTCTTTTTCTATCAATCTTCACACCGGGAGGAAGGATTCACCATGGCCCATGAGCTTGTTATTGTCCTGGATTTCGGCGGTCAGTACAACCAGCTGATCGCCCGTCGGGTTCGGGAGTGCAATGTCTACTGCGAGGTAAAGCCCTACACTACTCCGCTGGAGGAATTGAAGGCGATGCGCCCCATCGGAATTATCTTTACCGGCGGCCCCAACAGTGTTTACCTGGAGGACTCCCCCCACTATGACCGGGAGATTTTTGAGTTGGGCGTGCCTGTCCTGGGTATTTGCTATGGCTGTCAGCTGATGGCCCACTCCCTGGGTGGGCTGGTCACTGAGGCACAGGATGATGCCGCCCGTGAATATGGCAAGACCATGACCTATTACGATACCGACTGCAAGCTATTCCGGGGGTTGCCCGCTGAGGGAATTTCCTGGATGAGCCACGGCGACTATATGGCGAGGGTACCGGAGGGTTTCCGGCTTGTGGCCCACTCCGCTGCCTGCCCTAACGTGGCGATTGCGGACGAGAAACGGGGATTTTATGGAGTTCAGTTCCACCCGGAGGTGAACCACACGGAAAATGGCCTTCGGATGCTCTATAACTTTCTCTATGAGGTCTGCCACGCCAAAGGCGACTGGACCATGGGGGATTATTGCAAGACGGCCATCGCTGCCATTCGGGAGAAGATAGGAGACGTAAAGG
>JAJBTD010000230.1 GCA_020861055.1 Clostridiales bacterium
CTGGCGCGTGGGCGGTCCATCAGTGCGCCAATGATCGGGTCGGTGATGGCGTCCGCCACACGCATGACGGTCACCATGATGGATGCGAACATACCGAGCTGGAGGACGCTGGAGCCGAACTGAGCAACATAGGACAGGACCAGGACGAAATAGACGTTGGTCGCACCGTTGTTCATCGGGAACAGCACCAGCTGGTACATCTTGGCCCGGTTGAGGCCGGATGTCGCGGCAGTTGGCTGCTTTTCACTCATGTTGAACATTCACCTCTCAAAAAGTGTAGGCATCCCCGCCCCTCTCGGGGCGGGGATGGGGTGGAAGGAACGGATTTGCTTACTCCTTGACGGTCTTCATGAAGGAGGTGATGATGAGCAGCACAGCGGCGACTGCGAAGCAGACGATGCTGGCGATCATCACGTAGAACACGCTCCATGCGACGGTGTTGCCGGAGTTCCAGGAGAACAGGCCGGAGATCATCAGGATACGCTCGTTGGCCATCTGGCCGATGATGAGGCCATAGACGCCGACAGTGACCATAATGGACAGGGTGCTGACCACATCCAGGTCACCCAGCTTGGTGGGAGTGATCACGGCCACCACAGACAGGATAACGCCTACAACAGCGCCCGTGAGCAGCAGGCCAAAGGTGGAGAGGGAATAGGAGGAGCTGATGTTATTGTTGATAATCAGCAGAATCAGCCCGGCGAGGCCCAGGATCGCAGCGACGATCTGGCAATAGCCTCCTACGGTGCGGTTTTTCAGAGCGGTCATATCACTTTACCTCCTTCTTCTTGCCTGCGGTGAGGTAGACGATGAAGCAGACGACCATGAGCACAGCGGAGACGCCGATGGCTGCATAGTACGCCACACGCCACCAGACCATGACCTGCTCGATGGTGGTCGTGCTGTTGTAACGGTTCATCAGGTTGCTCTGGCTGAACGCATAGAGGTTCTGATGGACAGAAGTCTTGACGGACTCCTGGAGGTTGGCGTCGCCGTCGATCAGGCTGGAGCTGACGGTGTTGCCGTCCACCTGACCTGCGAAGTAGCTGGTGTTCTCCAGGGTGACGCTGCCGTAGAAGCCGGACATACCACGGGTATCGTAGCAGGTGACGCCGGAGGCCAGGACTGCGGTGTACAGATCCATGTCGTCATAGATGTCGGTGACGCAGTAGCCCTTGAAGCCCCACTCGCCTTCCAGGATGTTGGTGATCAGGTTGTAGCTGCAGGTGACCTCCACGGGGCCGATCTTGCTGAAGGAGGTCATGACGCCCAGCATGCCAACATCCTCATCCTCGGTGTCATACTTGAACGCCTCGAATGCGATCTGGAAGGCACGCAGATCGCCCTCACGGGCCTTCTGCTCGGTCATGTAGGGAGCGATGCCGTCACGGTTGGTCTCCTGGTCGTTGAAGGCAAAGTGCTTGGGGGCGGCGATCAGGCCGTTGGACAGGCCGCCGACAGCGAACTCCATAGCGGTGGTGCCGGTCAGGATGGGATCCTCGGAGTAATACTCGCCGTTACGGCCGTTGTAAGCGGTACGGTGGGTGTTCAGGCCGGGGCCCCACAGGATGGGAACGCCCAGGAACAGGGACTCGACGCCGACGAACTCGCCGATGTCATACTGCAGATCGTGGTTGAAGGAGGAAGCGATGTTGGGAGCGCCGGCAAAGACGCAGCCCATCCAGGCGCTGTTGGGGTCGTCAGCGCTGATGGCCCAGGGAGCGCTGGTATCCTTGCAGGCGGTCAGAGCCAGGGCAATACCAGTGGCGGCGTTCTCCGTCATGGAAGCCTCTTCCAGACCGATGGAGCTGGCGCCGGGGATGGACGGGCCGCCGTAGGTGGCGATGTACATGGCCTCTTCCAGGGGCATCTGATCCAGCAGCTGGGTCCACAGGTCGTCGTCATAGTCCGCGCCATACATCTGATAGAACGCCACGCCGTTGTCCTGATCCCAGAGGATGCTGGAGGTGTCGTCGGTGGTGGACATGGTGTAGTAGTTACCATTGAGGTAGCTGATGAGCTGGTCATCGGTCAGGGTCAGGTCGGAGTACTCCACAGGATAGGTGGCCTCCCAGTCGCTGCGGGACAGGTAGGTGATCTCGCCCTCCTGGAAGTAGTTCCAGTCGGCATACTCCAGCTGGTTGGAGATAGCCACGCCAGCCTTGGAGATGGAGAAGGCGGTCTTGGAGATGACGTCCTCGGTGATCTCCAGGGAGTAAGCCATGCTGGCGTCGCCCTCGCCCACCATGCCGTCCTCCTCGGTGTAACCCTGGAGGGCCATGATGTTGTTCAGAGCGTAGTGAGCGCCGTTGCCTACGGCAAAGTAGTAGGTGCCGGGATCCATGATGTAGGTGCCGGTGGTGCCGTCGCCGTTGTCATAGGTCTCGTCATAGCTGGCGATGTTCTGGAGATCGGCCACCACAGAGACGACCTCGGACTCGCCGGGCTCCAGGGTCTGGGTCTTGCCATACTCCAGCAGCTGGATGGCGGACTTCTCCACGCCGCCCTCGATGTAGGGGGCCTGGCCGTAGATCTGGACGTTGGCCTTGCCGGCCACGTCGCCGGTGTTGGTGACCTTCACGTTAAAGGTCAGGGTGGCGGTGGGGGTGCCGTCCTCAGCGATGGAGACGTACAGCTCCGGATCGCCGTCCCACTCATAGCTGAAGGTGGTGTAGGAGAGGCCATAGCCGAAGCTGTAGACCATCTCGGCCTCGTAGTCCCAGCCGCCCTCGGAGGCATAGGTGCCCGCGGTGGAGTCTGCGTTGTGAACGCCCAGGACGGAGTCATAGTAGCGGGTCTCATAGTACTTGTAGCCCACATAGATGCCCTCGGCCTCGACAACATAGCTGCTGGAGTCGTCGTCGGTGATGACTTCGTCAGCATTGCTGTAGGTGTAGTAGCCCATGTTGACTGTGGCAGGGGCGGACAGATTGTAGGTGGCGTAGGTGTCGGACAGGCCGCCGGAGGGGCTGACCTTGCCGCAGAGGATGTCCGCCACGCCCAGCATACCGTAGCAGCCGGGGAAGCCGATCCACAGGATGGCGTCGATCTCAGGATCATCCTGCAGCTCAGCGACCTCCATGACGTTGGTGGTGTTCAGGAGCACGATGACGGTGTCGAAGTTCTCCTTGGCCAGCTCCAGGACTGCCCGCTCGTTGTCGGTCAGCTCCAGAGGCTCGGAGGCACCGGTGCCCTCTACCACGCCGCCGGGCAGATAGTCCACGCTCTCAGAGCTGGGACGGCCCAGGATCACGATGGCGGCGTCGCCGTAGGTGGCGAAGCTGTCCGCATAGTCGGCGTTGACCTCGGCATACTCGGCGAGGGTGGGCTCCTGAGGATCATAAATCTCAGCAGCCTTCTCGTTGTTGGCGTGCTCATAGGTCTCATTCAGGGTCTCATAAATCTCCAGCATGGTGGGGTTGACATTCATGCCGGCGCCATCGAACTCGAACTCGCTGCCGCTCCAGCTGTCAATGGTGTTGGAGAACGAGGTGACCATGGTGTAGGTTCCATCATCGTTCATCACAACGCTGTTGCCCAGGATGGTAGCGATGGTGTTGGCGAAGTCGGTCTGGTTCTCAGACAGAGCCTGCGCCAGGCTGATGTAGGGGCCCTTGGCGTAGGAGCCCATGCCCTGGCCAAGCAGCTCCGCCACAGAGCGGATGCCCAGCAGGGTGATGTTGCTGCCGGTGTCCAGCGGCAGAGCGTCGTTCTCGTTCTTCAGCAGAACGCTGCCCTCTGCGCCCTCCTCGCGGCCCAGGTCGATGGCGGCCTGGATGAGGGCCTCGGAGTTGCCGGTGCCGTCGTCGTTCAGATACTGGTCATCGGGAACGTACTTGTCGTACAGGGGATCGTCGTCCGTACTCTCAGAGGTGAACACGGAGCTGGTGGTGCCCAGCGCACTGTCGATGGTGGTGCTATACCCTTCCATGATGCTGCCCAAGATAATGGACACGCACATCAGGAATGCGAACAGTGCGGAGAGGCCTCTCATGATTTTTTTGGTCTTCATTGTTGGTTTCACGTCTCCTCCCATAAAAGTTTGTGAAATCGATTTTGGAACGCAGTCAGGTTCCCCCTTTCTGAAATATGGCAGCGCTCCCGCTCCTGCGTCTGGGGAGCGCCGCTCTATCTACACCCGCCAGCCTCCTCCATCGAAGGGCGGAATGTAATAGACAAATAGACAGGTCAGATCACACCCAGTTGGCGCTGTTGCTGCTCTTGGCGCTGAGGGTGTAGGCCGGGTTGGGCGTATCCACCTTGTGGATGACGGAGGTGTCCTCCTGGTCGCCGGCCACGGCACGGATCTCGTGCTGTCCGGTCAGAGCGACGGTGAAGGTAAACACATGGCTCCCGCTCTTCTTCTCCACCAGCTTGCCGTCCACATAGAGGGCGACCTCCGGCTGGTTGGAGTAGACCTTCACGGTAGTCTCGCTCTCCACCCGGTCCACGTACCGCTTGGAGCAGAGATGGACAAAGGGATCGTCGCTCCACCAGGCCTTGTAGAGATAGAAGCTGTCCTTCTTGGTCTTGCGGTCGAAGGTCACCAGGCCCTTGTGGTTCATGCCCGGCTCACCGCCCTGGTCTCTGGCGTCGGCGGCAAAGTCAAACATATTCCAGACGTGGGTGGCCCACATCCAGGGGCGCGTGTTGATGAACTCCAGCAGGTACTCGT
>JAJBTD010000102.1 GCA_020861055.1 Clostridiales bacterium
TCTGGCCGATGGCCTGCACCTCGGCGAGAATGTGCCTGCTGCGAATGACGGTGTGGCGCTCCCCCAGGCTGGTGATGAGCTCCCGGATCTCGATGATCTGCCGGGGGTCCAGGCCAACGGTGGGCTCGTCCAGAATGATGACCTCCGGGTCGCCCAGCAGGGCCTGGGCGATGCCCACCCGCTGCTTGTAGCCCTTGGAAAGGTGCTTCATCAGCCGGTCAGCCACGTCGGTGATCTGGGTGACCTCCATGACCCGCTGAATCTGTCCCTTCAGCTCCCGCTTGGGGATGCGCTTGGCCTGGCCCACGAAGGTCAGGTACTCTCTGGGGGTGCGGTCCAGATACAGGGGCGGCTGCTCCGGCAGATAGCCGATGAGCCGCTTGGCCTGCTCTGCGTCCTCGAAGATGTCGTAGCCGCCCACCTTCACCTCGCCGCTGGTGGCGGCGAGACAGCCGGTCATAATGTTCATCGTCGTGGATTTTCCCGCACCGTTCGGCCCCAGAAATCCGTAGATCTGCCCCTTCCCGATGTGGAAGGACAGGTCGGAGACGGCGGTATGATTGCCATACCGCTTGGTCAGGTGCTTGACGTCGATCAATGTGAACCCTCCTTTTCCCGGCGACCCGGAAGGATCCCCGTCGCCGGTATGCCTGATTTTGCAGTCCTATTGTAGTTCCGCAGTCTGAAAAGAATCTGAAATCATGGGAGCCGGGCCTGAGAATTCACAAAACTGTAACAACTCATAAAGCGTTTGACTTTTTTCCGGTGTTCCGGTACAATATCTCATGCAAGAGGGCTGGACAGCCGCGCGGATGGGGCGAAAGGCCCACCCGTGAGGAAAGTCCGGGCTCCACAGGGCAAGGATAACGGGTAACGCCCGCCGAAGGCGACTTCAGGACAAGTGCAACAGAGAGATACCGCCGGCTGACGCCGGTAAGGGTGGAAAGGCGAGGTAAGAGCTCACCGGTCGGCTGGAGACAGTCCGATTATGTAAACTCTATCCGGAGCAACACCGTGGGGGGACATATGGCCGGCCCGGCCGTCCCCAGGAGGTGGCTGGAGCCTGGCGGCAACGTCAGGTCTAGATAGATGGCTGTCAAAACAGAACCCGGCTTATAGGCCCTCTTGTACCAAACGGACAAAATGGGAACGCCGCGCAAAGAGGACTGCGGCGTTCCCACTTTGCCTTTGCCATCGCAGGGAAGAATGACGGCTCCCGGGGAGCTATGGAGGTAACGATGCAGGATTCATTCACCGGCTGCCCCGCCGACGGGTGCGGCAGCTGCTCCGGCTGTGACGGAGGCAGTCAGCTGGTGCTCACGGTTGGCGAGGCTGAGCTGCTGCTGCGGCTGGGGGAGGTCTCCTTCCTCCCGGTCTGCCACCGGCAGGAGGATACCCTTCCGGTCTGCCGGGAGGAGGGGGAGCGCACAGAGCGGGAGTATACCGCGATCATCTATGCCCTGTGGCAAAAGCGGCTCATCAGCCTGGACTATGATCTGCCCCTGACCAATTTCAGCTATGACGCCTATCCCGACTGTCCCGTTCACGGCAGCATGGCCCTGACCCTCCGGGGACAGACGGCCCTGGAGCTGCTGGAGCTTCAGGGAATGGAGGAGCCGCCGCGCCCATAAAAACGATTCCGCCGCCTCTCCCGCGGCAGAGCGGATACCCAAGTGTCCCGCTTCCGGCCCTTGCATTTTCCCGTGGGTTTGGATATAATAGGCTTTGCCGGAGGACACACAGCCGTTCGTCCGGCGGAAAGCGCCCTCTGCCGGTGTGATGGAATTGGTAGACGTAGTGGACTCAAAATCCACCGCTGGCGACAGCGTACCGGTTCGAGTCCGGTCACCGGCACCAAACCGAGCGTCCAGAACCAACCTGGGTTGGAAATGGACGCTCGGTTTTTCTTTCCCCGCTGCTCTGCCGTGCGCGCTCCGGCGGCGGGGCTGCTTTCTCATCCCAATGGAAAAAGCGCCCATACGAAGCCAGCTTTTTGCTTCGTATGGGCGCTTGTCAATGGAGGCGGCGGGAGTCGAACCCGCGTCCGAAAACAGATCCACAGAGCTTTCTCCGAGCGCAGACGGTTATTTACATTCCCTTCCGCCGGCGTGAGCCGTCACGCTCCGGCGGTCAGTAGCTTCATGATGCATGGCACGGGCAAAGCTTACCGTACGCACGTTCGCCACTCAAGTCACGCCCCGGACTGGCTCGTGGCCCTTCCAGCCGGGACGGTCGGGCCTAATCAGGCCGCGACAGCAACGCTATAATCGTCGTTGTTTAATTTATAATTGCCCGTTTTATGGCGGTCAGGCGCCGCCGCTCGCTGGCTCTGCTTCCCCATCCCCGTCGAAACCAGTACGCCCCCGTGTAGAGGCCCCTGCGCGGTCAGGGAGCCGTTTCCCGGCCCGCCCTCCAAACGAGGAGAGCGGGTCGGGAGAAATCAAATCAGAGCTTCTCCGGCATGGGGTACTCCACGCCGAAGGTCTCCACCGTCATATGGCGGATCTTCTGCTCCACCCTGGGCCGGTCGTTCCAGTCCCGCTTGGCGGAGACGATCTGGTCGGCGACCTCCATGCCCTGGATGACCTTGCCGAAGGCGGCGTAGTCCCCGTCCAGGTGAGGGGCCTTGTCCACCATAATGAAGAACTGGCTCCCGGCGGAGTCCGGGTCCATGGAGCGGGCCATGGACAGCACCCCCCGGTCATGGGCCAGGCGGTTGTCAAAGCCGTTGGAGCGGAACTCGCCCTTGATGCTGTAGCCGGGCCCGCCGTAGCCCGCCCCCATGGGGTCGCCGCCCTGGATCATAAAGCCGGGGATGACCCGGTGGAAGATCAGGCCGTCATAAAAGCCGGAAGCGGCCAGGTACAGAAAATTGTTCACCGTATTGGGGGCGACTTCGGGGTAAAGCTCTGCCACCATTTTGCCGCCGTTGGTCATCTCGATGGTGACCTGGGGATTTTGTGCCATTGGAATCGTCTCCTTCTCTGTCTTTCTTTGCCCTTTGGAGCGGGCGGACTCAGTATCGTCCGTGGGACTTCATCTCCCGGTCCATCTCCCGCTTGGCGGAGCGCTCCGCCTCGGAGGCCCGCTTGTCGTAGAGCTTTTTGCCCTTGGCCAGTCCCAGCTCCACCTTGACCCGCGAATCCTTCAGATAGAGGGACAGAGGGATGAGGGCGTAGCCGTCCTGCTGGAGCCGCTGCTGGATGCGGAGAATCTCCCGCTTGTGCATCAGCAGCCGACGGTCCCGCATGGGCTCCCGGTTGAAGATGTTGCCCTTTTCATAGGGAGAGATGTGCATGGCGTAGACCATCAGCTCCCCGTTTTTCACCTGGCAGAAGGAGTCCTTCAGGTTCACCTTGCCCGCCCGGACGCTCTTGACCTCGGTGCCGCACAGCTCGATGCCCGCCTCGTACCGGTCCTCGATGAAATAGTCGTGAAACGCCTTCCGATTGCCGGCGATCTGTTTGGTTCCCTTATGGGTGGGCATGGGACTCCCTCCTTTCTGTCAGGTCATTCAGGTTATTCCATTATAACACGATTGTCAAGGGGGAAAACAGGGCGAATGGGCGGGAATGGAACACATCCCCGCCCACTCCGACGGCGCCGCCTGTCACCGGATGCTCAGATGATCTCCCTCCCGGTCGATGACGAACCGGGTGCCGGGCGCCACATCGTCCTGGATGACCTTTCGGGCAATCAGCGTCTCCGCCGTGTGCTGGAGGTAGCGGCGCAGGGGCCGTGCGCCGAAGGCCGGGTCGTAGCTCTCCTGGATGATGAAGTCCTCCGCCGCGGGGGTGAACTCCACCGAGAGCTGCTGCTCTCCCAGACGGCGGTTCAAATCCTCTGCCTGGAGCCGGATGATGCCCGCCATGTTTTCACGGGTCAGGGGCTTGTAGAATACGATCTCGTCCAGACGGTTGAGAAATTCCGGCCGGAAGGACTGCTTGAGCAGCCGCTCCACGCTGTCCCTGGCCTCCTGGGTGATCTCCCCGTCCGAATTGATGCCGTCGAGCAGGTACTGACTGCCCAGGTTGGAGGTGAGGATGAGGATGGTGTTCTTAAAGTCCACCGTCCGGCCCTGGCTGTCGGTGATGCGCCCGTCGTCCAGCACCTGGAGCAGCACGTTGAACACGTCGGGATGGGCCTTCTCCACCTCGTCGAAGAGGACGACGGAGTAGGGCTTCCGGCGGACCGCCTCGGTGAGCTGTCCGCCCTCCTCGTAGCCCACATAGCCGGGAGGCGCTCCGATGAGCCGGGAGACGGAATATTTCTCCATATACTCGCTCATGTCGATACGGATGAGGTTGCGCTCGCTGTCGAACAGCACCTCCGCCAGCGTCTTGGCCAGTTCGGTTTTGCCTACGCCGGTGGGGCCCAGGAACAGGAAGGAGCCGATGGGTCGGCTGGGGTCCTGGATCCCTGCCCTTGAGCGGAGGATGGCCTCGGAGATGCGCTGCACCGCCTCGTCCTGGCCGATAACCCGCTGATGAAGGGTGTCCTCCAGGTGGAGCAGCTTCTCCCGCTCTCCCTCCATGAGCTTGGAGACGGGGATGCCCGTCCACCGCTCCACGATGCGGGCAATCTCCTCCTCGGTGCCCTGGTCACGCAGGAGAGGGCGCTTTTTGCCCTGAGCGCCGACAGCCTC
>JAJBTD010000042.1 GCA_020861055.1 Clostridiales bacterium
CCAGGGGACGATGAGCAACGAGTTGATGACCAGCAGGCCCACCCAGGTCTTAGACAGGGAGACCACCAAGGCCACGGCACAGTTGAACAGGGCGTCCTGCTGCCACAGCCGGATGCCCCGGCTCCGGGCCAGGGCGGGGTGGATGGCAGAGAGGGTGAGCTGGTTCAGGGAGGTGACCCACAGCACCACCACCAGCAGGAGGATGCCCCCCAGAACGGCGATTTTGGACGGCGTCACCGACAGGATATCCCCCACCAGCAGGCTGTTGAACTTGGTGAAGCTCTGCCCGCCCAGAGTGGACAGAAAGATGCCCAATGCCACGGCAGTAGAGGAGAACACGCCGATCACCGTGTCCCCCGCCAGGTTGGTGCGATAGCGCACCCAGGTAAACAGCAACGCGAAGCACACCGCCAACGCCGCCGCGCACCAGTTGGGGTCGGCAAAGCCCGCCAGCGTCCCGGCGGCGATGCCGGTAAAGGCGGAGTGTCCCAGGGCGTCAGAGAAGAAGGACATCTTCTTCTCCACCACCATGGTGGACAGCAGCCCAAACAACGGGGAGATGACCAGCACCGCCAACAGGGTGTTTTTCATAAAGTACATGCTGCCGCTCTCCGCCCACTCGAAGGGCAGCAGATCCACCAGCCAATACCAGAAGTCCATCAGACATTCCCTCCTCTCTCCGCCTCTGCGCCGAAAATCTGCCGGAAGGCGGGGGAGGACAGCACCTCACGGGTGTCTCCCTGGGCCAGAATACGCTTCTGGAGCAAAATCACCTTGTCCACCCGGTTCAGGGTCTGGAAGTCGTGGGTGGACAAGAGGATGGAGAGGTCATAGGTCTCCCGGATGTGATCCAGCAGCTCCAGCAGCTGCTGCTCCCCCTCCACGTCCACGCCGCTCATGGGCTCGTCCAGAATGAGCAGATTGGGGATAGGCTCCAGGGCCATGGCCAGCAGCACCCGCTGCACCTCGCCTCCGGAGAGCATCCCCACCCGCTTGTCGATGAGATTTTCCCCGTTCACCCGGCTCAGGGCCTCCAGCACCTTCTCCCGCCGCTTTTTCGGCACAGGCAGAAAGGCGGGATACCGGGTGGTGGCGGTGAGAAACAGGTCGAGGACGCTCACCGGGTCGTCCGGGTCAAAGCCGGGGCTTTGGGGGACGTAGCCGATGGTGGGCTTCTGGGCCCCGTGCTCGGCGGACTGGAAGGTGATGCTGCCCTGATAGGGGACGGCCCCCAGAATGGACTTGAACAGGGAACTCTTCCCCGCCCCGTTGGGGCCGATGAGGGCGATCAGCTCCCCACAGTGGAGGTGAAAGCCCACGTCGTCCAGAATCAGGTCCTCCCCCAGCCGGACGGTCAGATGCTCCACCCGCAGGCAGCAGCGGCCCTCGCAGCCCCCGTGACAATTTTGATGCTTCTCCCGGCTCATTGATATGCCTCCCAGATGGTGGTCAGATTTTCGGTGACGGCGTCCTCATACGCCTGGATGGTGTCCCCGTCGCTGCCGCTCATGATCATGGACAGCGTCCAGACGGAGACACCGCACTCCCGGCTGATGGTGCCGGCGGCGTTGTCCGAGCCGTTGACCTCCACGAACACGGCGGGGAGGTCCTGGGCCTGGACGATGGAGATGATCTCCTTTAGCTCCAGAGCGGAGGCCTCCGCCCCCTCCTCCTCCTCGATGGCGGCGGCGATCTCCAGATCAAAGGCCTCCGCAAAGTAGGAGAAGCCGTCGTGGAAGGTGATGATCTCCAGCCCCCGGACGGCCTTGCCCGCATCGCTCTCCCGGAGGGAGTCGGCAAAATCCTCCAGCTCCTGCGCTACTGTCTCTCCCCGCTCCCGGTATTCCTCCGCCCGGTCCGGGTCCAGCTCCGCCAGACCGTCCGCCAGGTTCCGGGCCATCTGAGCGTACCGCTCCGGGTCCATCCAGATGTGGGGGTCGGACTCCTCCTCGTCGTCCCCGTCGTCGTGGTCATGCTCCTCCCCGGCGAGCAGGTCGATGCCCTGGGAGCAGTCGATCACCGTCCGCCCCTCCAGCACGTCGTCCAGAAAGTCCTCCAGCCCGGCGCCGTTGATAACCACGGCGTCCGCCCGCTCTACCGCCTTCATATCCTGCACCGTCAGGGTGTAGTCGTGGAGACAGGACACCTGCTGGTCGATGACCAGCTCCGCCTCCACGCCCTCCATCTCCCCCACGATGCTGTTGGCCAGGAGATAGACGGGATAGGTGGTGCAGGCCACCGTCAGCGTCTCCGCCGTCTCGTCTGTATTCGGCGTGCTCCCGCAGCCTGTGAGCAGCAGGGCCAGGAGCATCAGTAAAATCGTGATTCGTCTCATGGGTTTGCTTCCCTCCATCGGGTCGGACGGGGCATTCCCCATCCTCTGGGCGGCATCATACCACAGCCGCCTCCGGAAGTCAAACATTTGTTCGAATCATCATATGAGCATTTTCTCATGAGACTCCCTCACCACCGGTTGGAGGTGATAAAATCCGCCCCGGCCCGCTCCCACATCCGCTTGCGAAAGCCCCAGTTCACCGTCCAGACGTTCACGGTGCAGCCCTTTTGGTGGGCATAGGCCGGGATGCTCAGGCCCGTTTTCGTGGTGCGGAAGTTGATGCCGCTGTTGCCCAGGGCCGCCGCCCGGTCCACCGCTGCCCTTGTCCCCCGCTCTGTCAGGAGCTGGACGGGGATGCTCTCTGTCAGCGCGCGGAGTTCCCGGAGCCGTTCTATCTGAAAGCTGATGCACACGCACCGGTCCTCCATGCCCATGCCCCGCACTGTCTCATACACCGCCTGGACCTCATTTATGTCAACTAGTCCTTTCAGCTCAATGACGGCCACGGCCCCGTACCGCCTGCAAACGTCCAGATAGGCGGTCAGGGTGGGGATTTCTCGGTTCTCACACCGTTCAAGGCCACGGCCCCGGTCGATGCGGCATCGGCGGAGCTGCTCCAGGCTCATCTCCCGGACCGGGCCTGTGCCGTCGGTGGTCCGGTCCACCGTGTCGTCGTGGATGCAGACCAGCGCACCGTCAGCGGCAGCGTGAACGTCCGTCTCGATGCCCCACACACCCCGCTGCCCCGCCAGCTCAAAGGCCAGGAGAGAGTTCTCCGGCGCCTCGGCGCTCAGGCCCCGGTGGGCAACGCTGCGGCACGGTCCGCTTTCCTTTTGTTCCAATTTCACATCTTCCCTTCTGTCCCCGACCAAAAAGAACCGGGGCCCTTCCAGGCCCCGGCCGCTCAGTTGGTCTTGGTTTGGTTATAGTTCATTTTCTTCTCATAGGCCACGATAACTTCCAGATTTTTCACTTCGTAATCATTGAACTCACTTGTAGAAAAGTCAGCCAGTAAGATTGTTCCCTGGTACCAGCTCTTGGACTCAAAATACTCTATGACCTCTGGCTTCGTAAAAATCACGCCATAGCGGGCATAGATCTCGTTCCGGGCAATGCGGCACTCCCACTCCGTCAGGCCGTACAGATCGGATTCCGAGATGTACTCGCTGCTGCTGTTCGGCAGCACGTAGTCGCCGGAGACGTCTGTGACCTCCGCGTCCTCTGCATCCTCGGCGTCCTCCGTCTCCTCCGGTTCCTGCTCCTCCTCTGTCTCGACTGCCAGAACGGTGACCTTCACGCTGTCCGTCTCCCCGTTGGGGCCGGTGGCGGTGGCTACGGTGGTCCCGGCAGCCCTGGCCATGAGCTGACCGCTGCCATCCACCGTGACAATACCCGGCACAGAGTAGGACCAGCTGACCTGGTCTGCGTTTTCCCCGATGATCTGACAGGTCATCCCTTCATAGAGCGAAATCTCGTTGGTAGTCAGGGAGACGTCGATCTGCACGGCCTCCTCCGGCTCTGCCGTCTCGTCTGTGAGAGCGTCCTCCGGGTCCTCGTCCTCTTCGGCGTTGGCCTCGCTGTCTGCCTCCGGCACCTCCGTCTCCTCGTCCACAATGGAGGTCTGATTTTCCTCCTCATCCTGACTGTCGGACCCGTTCAGCATCCCGTTTGCCCACAGGACCGCCGCCAGCACGATGGCCAACACCACCACCACGGCGATGATGATCAGGGGGAGCGTCCCGTTGGATTTCTTCGGTGTCTCCTCCCCGGCCTGGAACCGGCTGCCGGTCTGAGTGGCGGTCTGCTGATCGCTCTGTGTCGGAGACTGGTACCCGGCCGTCTCCTCCGGCGCGCTCCATTTCTGCGTGCTCTCCCAGGCGGCGGCGCCCTCCAGATCGGGCAGCTCTCTGGTCAGCTCCTCCGGAATGGGCGTGCCGTCCTTGGTGCAGAAGCGTATCTTCGCGGTAATGACCTCCCCGCAGGTGGGGCAGCGGGGAATGCGTCTGCCGCATTTCGTACAAAATACGGCGTTGTCATCCGTCTCCCGGCAGCAATAGGGACAGTTCATCTCTTTTCCCTCCAATCACTCAAAGACGGGGTTCCCCGCCCGTCTCCGGGGCGGCGGCTCCCTCATAGTCAAATCCGCAGACAGGGCAGAACCGCACCCCTTCCTTTCGGACGGTGCCGCACCGGGGGCAGCTTTCCGGGGGCTGGGCCGTTACCGGGGCCGCCTCCGGGGGCTGGACCGTCTGGGGGCTCCGCTCCCCGCCGGGGGTGCCGACCCGCGCCCCCGCGATCAGCGGCGCGC
>JAJBTD010000069.1 GCA_020861055.1 Clostridiales bacterium
CGGTAATGCGGCCCCTGACCACCACCTTCATGCCGTGCTCCGGCTGGAACCGGAGCCGCGGGGCGGAGGAGCGGAACAGAACGCACTTCAACGCTCCCTCCCCGTCCTTCAGGGAGAAGTAGTGATGGCCGGAGGGATACCGCTTGTAGTTGGAGATCTCTCCCCGGACGGCGATGGCGGAGAGCAGCCTGTCTCCATCCAGCTTGGCCTTGAGGTACTGGTTCACCTGGCCCACAGTAAAGATGGTCTGCTCCATGTCACTCTCCCCGCTGGAGCCGCCGCATGGTCAAAATCGCCGTCCCCATGGCGTTATCGGTGGAGTAGGCGGGCTGGGCGAAGATCGCCCCAGTGAGCTTCTGCCGCAGCAGGCTGTTGGAGGCCACGCCTCCGGAGCAGACCACTGGCAGGCCGGGGTACTGCCGCCGGGCCGCCTGAGTAGTGCGCTCCACCGCCGAGGCGACGGTCAGCAGCATAAACCGGGCGATGTCCGAGGGCAACCGGTGGGCATCCACCATGTCGCGCACCTTGTTCTCCATCCCGGAGAGGGAAAATTCCAGGCCGTTGATCCGCACCCGGAAGCAGTCCGACCGTTGAGAGAACTGGGAGATGCGGTCCAGGCTCTTGCCCGACGGGAACGGCACGTTGAGCATCTGCCCCGTCCGATCGATGAGCTGACCGGCGGAGATGTCGATGGTGCCGCCGATGCGGCCGCAGCGGATATTGCTCCCCTCCGGCGCCACTAATAGCAGCTCGGTGGTGCCCCCGGAGAGATGCCAGGCCAGGAGGGGCCTGTCCAGCAAATCCAGCCGTCCCGCCGACCAGCAGGCGGCGGCCACATGGCCCTGCTGATGGGAAAAGCCGTAGTACGGTACGCCCAGCGCAGCTGCCAGCGTCTCCCCCTGGGAGGCCCCCGCCAAAAAACAGGGCATATAGGAGCCCTCCACCGCACGGGGCTGAGTGGAGGCCCCCACGGCGGCGATGTTCTTCAGCAGCCCTTTGGCCTCCAGGTCACGGAACCGCTGGGGCAGCTCCCGGACATGCTGGAACAGGGCCTCGCTCTGCCGCAGGCCCAGCGCCCCCTCCTTGACGGTGAGGAGCTTTCCCTCGTTGCCGCCGGTGCCGTCCTCCCGAAAGACGGCGGCGGAGGTGGTGTAATTACTGGTGTCGATGCCCAGCGCCGCTCTCATTTTCTGACCTCCTCCGGAAGCTCCTCCCTGGCGAACGTACCCAGGATGCCGTTCAAAAAGGCGACCACCTTTTCGTCCTCATAGTGCTCTGCGATCTGCACCGCCGCATGGATGGCGGTAGCCTGGGGAATTTCCGGCAGGTAGAGCAGCTCATACATGGCCACCCGCATAATGGCGGTAGCCACCCGCGGGATGCGCTCGAACCGCCAGCCGATGGCGTATTTCTCGATGTACCCGTCCAGCTCCGCGCCGTGGTCCCCTACGCCGCTCACCACTTTTCGAATATAAGCCTCCTGCTTTTCGTCAGGCAGCTCCTGATACAAAGGGTCCTCCCCTCCCAGGGAGGCAAAATACTCCGGTTCAAGGAAGCGATCCAGCATCTCCTGGGCGCTTTCGTCCGTATAGCCCAGCTCATAGGCCAGGCGGACTGCAATCTCACGGGCAGCGGTTCTCGTCATATTGCGATTCCTCCTGCTTTTATTTGGGTCTATTTGTCCGTGTCACCGGCACAATGACCCAGTATGCAGTATTTCTGTTATTATACACCGGAATATGCAAAATGAAAACCCTTTCCATGATAGAAAAAACGAAAAAGAGGGCGGAAATTTTCACCGGCCTCCAGGCTCTGTATCTGTGAAGAGCGTCTGTCTCTGACACAAAAACATCCTTCCCCGGCGCCGGATTCGGCCCAGGGAAGGATGTTAAAATCAGGATGGCGTCTTTCGATCAGACAGTCTGATCTCTATACCGGCAGATAGGTCAGTAGCAGACCTCCCAGTACCAGGCTGGAGGCGTTGGCCGTGAGAGCGCATGCAACGGCACGACCTCTCCCCTTCTCCTTTAGCAGCGCACCGAAGACAGCCATCTCGGCGGCAAAGACCAGGACCTCCCCAGCGATGTAGAGTATCCACCAATAGCCGGAGGTGGTCAGCGTGGAATAGGAGCCCGTGATCGCACAGTTGAGCAGGAGCTGAGTCGCCAGGTTGCACCCCAGGAATATCAGCCAGCTCCGCCGCTCCCGGAACCCAAACAGGAGAAAGACGATTCCTTCGATAACAAGCGTAGAGACTACTCGAAGCGCCACCAACAGAGGCATTCGCCAGGCGGGGGCGTCGTCGCTTAACGTCCGCTCCTGTAAATCCAGAGTGAACAGGTTGTTGTAGTACCGGTCTGTTATATCCGGCAGCGCCATGGTAAAGCTGTCCGCTCCATAGGAGATGGTCAGGGTCGCGCCGACGGCGCTGGCTCCCTGTTCGCTGTCGTCCTGCCAATAGTAGAAACGGTAATAGCTCTCCCAGGCACGATCATTTCGCTCCAGCTCCAGAGGCTCCTGGCTCTCCCCGGAGTCCTGGGGCAGAGTGATTGTCATGAAATCCGGCGCATCGTTCACCAAAATAGTGAAGCAAGGCGGCTCCGCCGAGTTTCCCCAGGCAGGCAAAGCCAACAACGGCAGCAGAAGCGCCAGGGACACCAGGAACAGGGGCAGTCGTTTCGTCTTGCCTGTGTTCATTTCTGAGCCCTCCTTAAAACGGTAAGCATTGTCAATGCCTCTGTCGCTGTCCAACGACAGCGTATCATTTCAAATCCAGCTCCGGAGGCTCATCCAGCGTCTCCGACACATATTTTCCGTTCTTTTTTCGCTGTCGGACACACTCGGTCAGCAGATACTCGATCTGCCCATTCACCGAACGGAAGTCGTCCTCAGCCCAGGCGGCAATAGCGGCGTATAGCTTGGGAGAGAGGCGAAGGGGTACCTGTTTTTTTTGCTGTTCAGACATTTTAATAGAGGCTCCCGGAGTTGACGATGGGCTGCGCATCCCGGTTGCCGCAGAGCACCACCAGCAGATTAGACACCATGGCGGCCTTCCGTTCAGAGTCCAGCTCAACCGTCTGATTCTCCTCCAGCCGCTCCAGGGCCATCTCCACCATGCCTACAGCTCCCTCCACGATCATTTTGCGGGCGTCAATAATGGCGGAAGCCTGCTGCCGCTGGAGCATGACGGCGGCGATCTCCGGAGCGTAGGCCAGATAGGTGATCCGGGCCTCCAGGATCTCCAGGCCGGCCTCGGTCACCCGCTGCTGGATCTCGTCCCGGATGCGGGCGGCCACCACCTCGCTGGAGCCGCGGAGGCTGCCGTCGTCGGCTACACCGTCCCCGGTGGTGTCCACGTTGGGGGCCACGTCATAGGGGTAGATACGGACCACATTCCGCAGGGCGCTGTCGCACTGGAGGGAGAGATACTCCTTGTAGTTATCCACGTTGAATACCGCCTTTGCTGTATCCACAATGCGCCAGGTCACGGCGATGCCGATCTCCACCGGATTGCCCAGGCAGTCGTTGATTTTCTGCTGCCCGTTGCTCAGGGTCATCACCTTGAGGGAGAGCTTCTTTCCCATGCCGCTGGTGTCCAGATTCATGGTGACGCTGTCCTCCGCCACCCCCACTTTGACGCCGTGCTTTTTCACGTCGCTGCTCTGGCCCAGGGTGGTGTCCGCCGCCGGGTTGATGGCGGAGCAGAAGGGGTTGACCCAGTAAAACCCGGTGTCCCGGAGGGTACCCTCATACTTGCCGAACAGGGTGAGTACCAGCGCCTCCTGAGGTCGAATGATCTTCAGCCCCAGCAGAGGAATCCACCCCACGCAGAGCACCACCAGACTGATAAAAAACAGGACAGGATTGTCAGTCTCATCCCATCGAAGGGCCCCAAATACTACTCCCGCAATTGCCGCCAGCAGGACGAGCAGATTGACCAGCAGGACAGGCATGCCGTTGTTTTTCGTGGTCAAAATTTTTTCCGTCATATGGATCTCCTCCAATCAAATCTGATATCAATATGATATCACAATAATAATCAATGTCAAGAGGCAATTTGTCATTTCAGCAGATTGGAATCCAGCAAATGTGAAAAACGGACAAAGTAACGGCAAAAGGCCTCAGGCAGCGCCGCCTGAGGCCTTTTCGATTATATTCTTGTATGCAATTGACAGTCTGCCTTACGGCTCGACCTGATCCACGTCCTTGGGCAGCACCAGATTCAGGATGACGGCCACCAGGAAGGCGGGGACGATGCCGCTCTCGCCGAACAGGGTGGAGATGAAGTCGGGCATGAACTGGAGGGCGGTGCTGTGGGAGCCGAGGCCGTAGCCCAGGCCCAGAGCGATCGCCACGATGGTGGTGTTCCGGCCGGTGAGAGGCTCCTTGGTGATCAGGTTGATGCCGGAGATGACGATGGAGGCGAACATCATGACAGCGGCGCCGCCCAGCACGCTCTGGGGCATGATGGAGACGATAGCGCCCACCTTGGGGAACAGACCGCAGATGACCAGGAAAATGGCACCGCAGGCCACGGCGAACCGGTTGACCACCTTGGTGATGCCCACCAGGCCCACATTTTGGGAGAAGTCCAATGGTATGAAGTCAAGTAGGAAATTGAAGAAAAAATTGATTGAA
>JAJBTD010000096.1 GCA_020861055.1 Clostridiales bacterium
TCAAGGTGCCCGGAGCGGGCTTCGGAGTGGAGACCAATATCCTGACTCTCATCGGCCCGGAGGGCGAGCGGGAGCTGCCGCTGATGACTAAGGAGCAGGCCGCCAACGCACTTCTGGACGAGATTTTAAGACGGCAGACGGCGGAATGATTCGCTGCCTGACGACAAGCAGGCTACAAACGAACTGATATCGTCAGAGACGAAGAAAATGAAAACCCCTGAAGCCATACGGTTTCAGGGGTTTTCAGAGTGGAGACTACTGGACTCGAACCAGTGGCCTCATGCGTGTGAAGCATGCGCTCTAACCAGCTGAGCTAAGCCTCCAGACTGACCCGTACGGGAATCGAACCCATGTTTCCGCCGTGAAAGGGCGGTGTCTTAGCCGCTTGACCAACGGGCCATGGGCTTTCTCCAGAGGAGAAAAAATAGCGGCGACTGGATTTGAACCAGTGACACCACGGGTATGAACCGTGTGCTCTAGCCAACTGAGCTACGCCGCCATGTCGCACAAATAACAGTCTCGTCACAGCGCAGGTATCATTATACCCAAGTGGACCGATCTTGTCAAGTAGGAATTTCAAAATGCAGGCAAATTTTGACCGAGCCGCACATCCTCCCGGCGCACCTTGTCCCAGGAGAACAGAGGGATCAGTTCTTTGGCGGAGATTGCCTGCGGCCGGTCAATCAGGCCCGACCAAAACGCCAGACTGCCCACCACTGACTCCGGGGTCCGGCCTGAGGCACGGATGGCCCCCAGGTCCAAAGCGCTGTCCCGCTTGGAGAGACGTCGTCCGTCAGCAGAGAGAAGCAGGGGAACATGGGCATACGTCGGGTGAGGAAAATCCAGTATCTCCTGGAGCCAGAGCTGCCGGGGGGCGGAGGTCAGCAGATCCCGGCCACGAACGACCTGCGTGACGCCCAGCAGGCCGTCGTCCACCACCACCGCCAGCTGATAGGCGTGGACGCCGTCCGAACGGCGGAGAATGAAATCTCCGCAGTCCCGTGCCAGATTCTCCCGGTAAGCTCCTTGCAGCCTGTCAGTGAAGGCAATCTCCCGGTCTGGGACACGGATGCGCAGGGCGGGGCGGCGCAGAGTTGCCCGACGGGTCTGTTCTTCCGGCGAGAGGCGCCGACAGGTGCCGGGATAGAGGGGTGTCCCGTCTGAGGCATGGGGCGCGGAGGCGGCGTGCAACTCTCCCCTGGTGCAGAAACAGGGGTAGAGCAGGCCGTCCTCTTGCAAAAGATTCAGATAGTGGGCGTAAATCTCCCGGCGGCGGCTCTGGCAGCAGGCAGTCTCGCCGTCCATCCCGCCCTCGTCCCAGTCCAGCCCCAGCCAGCGCAGGTCGGCCTCTACCTGCTGTGCGTAGTCGGGACGGCACCGATCTGGGTCCAGATCCTCGATCCGCAGAAGCATCCGCCCGCCCGCAGAACGGACGGACAGCCAGGCCAGCAGACAGGAAAAGGCGTTGCCCAGATGCATCCGTCCGCTGGGGCTGGGGGCGAAACGGCCTGTAACGGTTGACATAAACAATACCTCCCGACGAGTAAGCTGGATGATGACAGGAAACCGGCTCCCGCAGAGGCGGGAGCCGGTCGATTCTATGGTGAATGTGACAACAGGGGAAAAGCTTAGAACTTCTTGCAGACAGGAGCATTGGCAGCGGCGGACTCGGGGTCAAACCACACCAGGTTGTTGCCAGTCTGCTTGTCGAACAGCTGGAGCAGGTCGGCGGGGAAGGTGAAGTGAACGGTCTTGGTGCTGCCATCCACCAGGCCCTGATCGATGCCCACAGTGGAGACGACCAGAACCACCTCGTCGCCGTTGCAGTCGGTGTGCAGATGCAGGGAGGAACCCATCATCTCGCAGACCTCCACGTTGGCGCTCAGGCCGCCTGCGCCCAGGGTGACGTGCTCAGGACGGATACCGGCGACGATGTCGCAGGGCTGCTGATTGTTGGCCCGGAGAGCCTTCTGATGCAGATCAGACAGCTCAAAGTCGGTGCCCTTGATCTGAGCATAATACTTGCCCTGCTTGACGATCAGCTTGGCGTCGTTGAAGAAGTTCATCTGCGGAGTGCCGATGAAGCCTGCCACGAACAGGTTCACGGGGCAGTTGAACAGCTCCTGGGGAGTGCCGATCTGGTTGACGAAGCCGTCCTTCATGATGACGATACGATCGCCAAGGGTCATAGCCTCGGTCTGGTCATGGGTGACGTACATGAAGGTGGTGTCGATACGCTTGCGCAGCTTGATGATCTCAGCACGCATCTGGTTACGCAGCTTGGCGTCCAAGTTGGACAGAGGCTCGTCCATCAGGAACACCTTGGGCTCACGGACGATAGCACGGCCGATGGCCACACGCTGACGCTGGCCGCCGGAAAGAGCCTTGGGCTTCCGGTCCAGATACTGGGTGATGCCCAGGATCTCAGCGGCCTCTTCCACCTTCTTGTCGATCTCGGCCTTGGGAACCTTCTTCAGCTTCAGAGCGAAGGCCATGTTGTCCCGCACGGTCATGTGGGGATACAGAGCGTAGTTCTGGAAGACCATTGCGATGTCACGATCCTTGGGGGCCACATCGTTGACCAGGCGGTCGCCGATGTACAGCTCGCCCTCGGAGATCTCCTCCAGACCGGCGACCATACGAAGGGTGGTGGACTTACCGCAGCCAGAAGGACCGACCAGAACGATAAACTCCTTGTCGGCGATCTCCAGGTTGACGTCATGGACGGCGGTAACCTTGTTGTCATAGATCTTCTTCAGGTTTTTCAGTGTAACAGTTGCCATTGCTTCCGACTCTGACAGAAGAGCATCCGCAGCTTCTGCCTCAGCGCTGTGCGCTTTATCACAGCGCCATTACGACAGGTCTCCACACTGCCGCACCGCGAGCCTTGCGGGAATGATTGACCTCCTCTTTGAATGTACGCCGACCATATCGTGGAGTGGCCGACGCCATGGGGATGATATATATTCCGGGGCGACGCCCCAAAATACCAACAGAAAAGGTATTGGGAAAAGACTTTCCCATTCGCTGTCAACATCATACCGGAAATTGCGCGGAAAGTCAATGAAATCTTGTGGGGATTTTGATAAAAATTCCGCCGCCCGGCACAGCAGCGGACGGCGGAACGATATGACGTTATCCCAGCTTCTGCTCCAGCCGCGTCCGGATGGCGCGGAGGAATTCCAGAGAGCTGACCTTTTGGGCGGGAACATCCCCCTCCCACATGGCACAGAGGTCGCCGGTCATGACGCCGGACTCGATGGTTTCGATGGTGGCGGACTCCAGAGCGTCGGCATAGACACCCAGGGCGCTCAGACCGTCCAGCTCGCCCCGTTTCCGGAGGGCGCCGGACCAGGCAAAGAGGGTGGCCACAGGGTTGGTGGAGGTCTCCTCCCCCTTGAGATACTTGTAGTAGTGGCGGGTGACGGTGCCGTGGGCGGCCTCATACTCGTAGTTCCCCTCCGGGGAGACGAGAACGGAGGTCATCATGGCCAGAGAACCGAAGGCGGTGGAGACCATGTCGCTCATCACGTCGCCGTCGTAGTTCTTGCAGGCCCAGATAAAGCCGCCCTTGGAGCGGATGACGCGGGCCACGGCGTCGTCGATGAGGGTATAGAAATAGGTGATGCCCGCCGCCTCGAACCGGGCCTGGTACTCCGCTTCAAAGATCTCCTGGAAGATGTCCTTGAAGGTGTGGTCATACTGCTTGGAGATGGTGTCCTTGGTGGAGAACCACAGATCCTGCCGGGTGTCCAGGGCGTACTGGAAGCAGGAACGGGCGAAGGAGCGGATGGAGCTGTCCTTGTTGAACTGTCCCTGAAGCACGCCGGGACACTCAAAGTCATAGACCGTCTCCCGGAAGCAGGTGCCGTCCTCACCGGTGTAGACCAGCTCCGCCTTGCCGGGGCCGGGAACACGGTACTCCGTGGCCTTGTACACGTCGCCGAAGGCGTGACGGGCGATGGTGATAGGCTCCTTCCAGGTCTTGACCACCGGGGAGATGCCCTTGACCATAATGGGGGAGCGAAACACGGTGCCGTCCAGGATGGCCCGGATGGTGCCGTTGGGGCTCTTCCACATCTGAGAGAGATTGTATTCCTTTACCCGCTGGGCGTTGGGGGTGATGGTGGCGCACTTCACCGCCACGCCGTACTTCTTGTTGGCGTTGGCAGCGTCGATGGTCACCTGGCCCTTCGTCTCCTCCCGGTGAACCAGGCCCAGGTCGTAATACTCTGTTTTCAGCTCCACAAAGGGGAGAATCAGCTCGTCCTTGATCTGCTTCCACAGGATACGGGTCATCTCGTCCCCGTCCATCTCCACCAGGGGAGTGGTCATTTTGATCTTTTCCATGAGGCACCCTCACTTTCCACAGGGCGACAGCCCGTCCTGTATTTCTTTATCAGTATAGCGTAAAAAAGCGTCCGCCGCAATGGTCAGCTGTGACAAAATCCGCACTTCTCCGGCCGGCTTCGTGAACGGTCAGGTCAGTAATTGGCCTCCAGACCCCGGACGAGCCGGTAGAGCATGGTGTTGACCGGAGTGGGGACGCCGTGTTCCTGACCCAGCTCCAGGATGACCCCGGTGAGGGTGGCGATCTCGGTGGGGCGCTTCGCCTGGATTTCCTGGAG
>JAJBTD010000085.1 GCA_020861055.1 Clostridiales bacterium
GCCCGGTCTTGGTCAGTATTCCCAAAACATGAAACTCTGGCAGACTCCTCTTTCATTTTTTCGCCGTTTTTGCCGTTTTGGGCTTGCAGAGATGCAAGAAAAGCGGTATACTAAACCACGAGAAAATGATTGGGAGGTAATCCGCTTGAAACCCATTTCTTCCATTGCATCAAATGTCCAGGCATCCACCACCATGGCGCTGGACGCCCTCTATAAAGAGATGAAGGCCAACGGGGTGGACGTGCTGGGCTTTGCCGCCGGGGAGCCGGACTTCCCCACGCCGGACCACATCAAGCTGGCCGCCGTGGAGGCCATTATCCACAACCAGACCCGCTACACCCCCGCCTCCGGCACCATGGATTTGAAAATTGCCATCTGTGACCGGCTGAAGGAGGATCTGGGCCTGTACTACGAGCCGCCCCAGATCGTCTGCTCCTCCGGCGCCAAGCACTGCGTCTACATCGCCCTCCGCGCCCTGGTGAATCCGGGAGACGAGGTCATCATCCCCGCCCCCTACTGGGTCAGCTATGTGGAGCTGGTGAAGATGGTGGGCGGCATTCCCGTCTGCGTTCTGGCCACTGAGGAGGAGGATTTCAAGCTCACCCCCGAAAAGCTGGAGGCTGCCGTCACCCCCAACACCAAATGCGTCATGCTCAACAATCCCTCCAACCCCACCGGTATGCTCTACACCCGTGAGGAGCTGGAGGCCCTGGCTGCGGTGTGCGTGAAGCACGACCTCTATATCCTCTCCGATGAGATTTATTACAAGCTGGTCTATGACGGCAATACCTTCGTCTCCGTTGCCTCTCTGGGCGAGGAGGTCAAGCAGCGCACCATCCTGATCAACGGCGTCTCCAAGAGCTACGCCATGACCGGCTGGCGGCTGGGCTATCTGGCCTGCGACGAGACCATCGCCAAGGCGGCCTCCAACTACCTGAGCCACTCCACCGGCAGCCCCTGCTCCATCACCCAGGCGGCCTCCGCCATGGCTCTGGAGGCGGACCAGGCCTCCGCCGAGGTCATGCGTCAGGCCTTTGAGGAGCGCCGGAACTACCTGGTGGACCGCATCAACGCCATCCCCGGCCTGAGCTGCCTGAAGCCTCAGGGGGCCTTCTACGTCATGGTCAACATCAAGGAGCAGCTGGGCAGGACTATCCGGGGCCATTATATCGGCTCCGCCGACGATTTCAGCGACGCCTTCCTCAAGGAAGGGCTGGTCTGTCTGGTCCCCTGCACCGGCTTCGGCATCGACGGTTTCCTCCGCTGGAGCTACGCCGCCTCTATGGAGAACATCAAAAAGGGTCTGGACCGTCTGGAGCGATTTCTGGCGGAATGAGCGATTCCAAATCATCAGCTAATACCAATCGGTTTTAAGGATAGGTCTAAAGAAAACAGTGAGCTCCCCGGCAGCGGCTGCTGCCGGGGAGCTGTTGTTTTGATAGCCGTCAGTTTTCCGCCAGCACCACCTTTACTGCGTTGGCCGAGAAGTCTGTCTCCCCCAGGACGATGTCGGTGATCTTAGCCACATCCGCCCCTGACAGTTCGCCGCTCTCGGTGGAGACCACCACGCTGACGCTGTTGTCCCCGATAAAGGCCACGCACTCCGGATAGCCCTTGGCGGTGACCAGGCTCTCGATCTGGGACTCCGCCAGCGTGGCCGACGCCATGGCGGTAATGCTGTCCGCCGCTGCGCTCACCGCCGCCTCGCTGGCCTCCGGGTCGTCTACCGTCTCCTGGAGAATGGACAGGGCGCTGGCCCTGGCCTCCTCCCGGCTCAGCCGGGCCTCGGCAAAGTAGCCGCTGCCACTCTCGCTCTCAGCCACCGTCTCCTCCGCCAGCTCTGCGCTGTCCCAGCTGTCAATGACGATCTCCTCCGAGTCGCCGGAGATCTCCTCCGCCGCCTCAGCGTCGTCCGAGCTGACCAGCGCCGCTTCGCCCAGGGTCTTGGTTTCAGTGTCCCCGTCCTCGCTGGCAAGGGCGCTGGCGGACGTATCCCCGGAGGTGCTCACCGCCGCCTCCTGGTCATAGGTCCAGTTGAGATAGACCGCCACGCACACAAACAGCACGATGGCCGCCACCACTACATTCCGTTTCCACAGTTTCATTTCTCATTGCCTCCCGTTCCTTCACAGATGGATATTTGGTTTGCACTCAGTCCGGTGAGCGCCTCCACTGCCTGCAAAACCTGCAGCTTGACCTCCGGATCACCGCCGCCGACACAGACCACCAGCGCCCCCTGGAGCTGAGGCGCAATCTCCTGGACGGTCACCGTCTCCTGTTGGCTGGAGCCGGCGGAGACGATCACCGTCTCCCGCTCGTCCCCGTTCTCATCGGTGGCCAGCACCCGCTGCGTCCCGCTTTTGACGGTCAGGACAACGGTGGTCTCCCCCACCCCCTGCATCTGAGACAGGGCCTGGGCCATCCGCCGCTCCAGGTCGGCCACTGTGTCGTCCAGGGAGTTCTCCGCCGTTTGGGCATCCGTCTCTGTCTCCGACGTGTCCGCATTTTCCTCCCCGGAGGGCCAAAGCATCAGCCCTACCCCCAGGGCCAGCACCAGCAGGACGTATTGATACCGTTTCAGCAGCTCTTTCGCCTTTTCGGTGTTCCACTTTGGTCTCATGTCCCCTCCTTATCCTCAGGCTCCTGATAGACGATCTGCTCCCGTTCCAGCCCAAAGTCCCGCACCAGCGCTTCTGTCAGCGCAGCCCAGTCGCCGTCGGAGAGTTCACCTGTCACAATGGCCCGAACCGGGGCCGGGGTCTCCCCTTCCCAGCTCCACTCCACAGCGATCTGACAGTCCAGCCCCAGCTCCTCCGTCATGTCCTGAATATATGCGTCCGTCTCCTCCGCTATGATGTCCCCGGTCAGTTCTTTTCCTGTCTTCTCCAGCGTCTCCTGCTGTGCGGACAGCTCCTCCTGATAGTCCCGGATAACCTGTGACAGAGAGCCGTAGTCCATGCCCAGCAGGGGCCGGATGATTGCCAGAAACAAAATCAGGCCGCAGGCCAGTCTGCCCACCTGCTTCACCGCCCCGTCCGGCATGATGATCTGCGCCGCCGCCGTCAGAAAGGAGACTGCCAGCACGCCCAGGAGCCATTCCTTTAATAGTTCCATCTCAGCTCACCGCCACGCTGACTGTGGTTATAATGGAGATCAGGGTCACAAGCGCCGACGCTCCGGTCATGGCCAGCATCAACCCGAATGCGCCCCCCAGGTCGCTGATGAGCTGTGAGACCGGATGTCGGGTCACAGCGGCAGTCAGCACCGAGGCCAGCCTGTAGAGCAGGTACTGCACACCCATGCGCAGGAACGGGACAATACAAAACGCCAGCACTGCCAGGGTCCCAAAGACGCCGATGGCGTTGCGCAGGATCTCCGCCCCTGCCAGCACCGACTCGGTGGCGTCGGAGAGGATGCCACCCACCACCGGCACCATGCCGGAGATGGCAAAGCGGGCCACCTTCACCGCCGCCCGGTCCGCCGTCCCGGAGATGACGCCGCTCAGGCCCAGGTAGACGGTAAAGAGCAGCAGGAGCCAGGTCAAGGATGTCTGCACAGCCCACCGGATGAAGTCCGCAATCGCCCGGACACCGGGATTTCCGGTGGCCAGAGCCCCGGCGCAGGCCGCCACATAGAGATAGACCAGGGGAAGCAGAATCCCATTCATCAGGGTCAGCAGAAGATTGGAGCAGAACAGGGTCACCATCTGACGGCTGGCCGCCCCGGTGAGCGAACCGCTGGCGGCTGCCGCGGTGGTCATGACCGGAATCAAAATACGGGTGAAAACGGTGAGATGTTCCACCGTCTCCCTCCCCAGGGTCATCAGGGAGCTGACGTCGCTCATGGCAACAGCGGTCACTGCCAGAGTCCCCACCATACGGGACAGGGCCTCCGCCTGCCCCACGCCTGCCCCATCCGCCAGGGTTTGAAGGAGGGAGCAGAACAGGGCGATGACCAGGACCAGAGCGCCGCTCCGGGTGGCGCCGGCGACAATATCGTCCAACTGCTCCAGGACAGTCTCCCCCAGGGAGGCCAGTCCTTCGTCCAGGTCGATGTCAGCCGTCAGCTCCGTATCCAGCACGTCCTCCGCCGCATCCTCCAGCTCACCGGTATCCACGCTGTCCCAGACCTGGGTGTCTGTCCCAAAGACGGGCAGCAGAAGCAGAGAGAGTACGCATAGGGACAGGAGCATTTGCAAGAGCATTTGCAGCAGCCTTCTCATAGCAGCTCCTCCACCAAATCCAGCACCGCCCGGAGCAGTGGGGCCACCGTCACCAGCGCCGCCAGGCTCCCTGCCAGCTCCAGAAACGCCGCACCGCTTCCCATCCCCCCGTCCCGACAGAGCTGTGACGCGATGCGCACCAACAGAGCGATGCCCACCGTCTTGACGAGGGGGCTTAACATTTCCTGGGACAGCCCCGCCAGGTCGGCCAGCTCTTTGAAAAGGGAGAGGACCGTCTCCAGCGCCTCCCGGCTCCGCCACAGGAGCAGCGCGCCGGTGACCAGCGCCAGGGCCAGAGCCAGCTCCGGCGTCTGTCGCCGCAGGACCAGGGCACAGAAGGTGCCCGCCCCGGCGCTAGCCCCCCGCTGGAGCATTTCCCCGCCGCG
>JAJBTD010000194.1 GCA_020861055.1 Clostridiales bacterium
CAATATCAGCTCTACGCGGACAGCCTGATTCCTGACGGCGTGGGGGAGCTGTATGTAGCCTTTGAACAGACCAAGGCCCGTCTCGCCCAGGAGGGGCTGTTTGACGAGAGCCGGAAGAAGCCTCTGCCCCACTACCCGGAGCGGATCGCCCTTATCACCTCCGCTGCCGGGGCGGCAGTCCACGATATGATACGCATTTTGAAGGCCCGATGGCCGGTGGCCCAGGTGCTGCTGCTCCCTGTCCGGGTGCAGGGCGCTCAGGCACCGGCGGAGCTGGCCGGGGCGGTGCGGTATGCTAATGCCCATCATCTGGCTGATTTGATTATCATCGGCCGGGGCGGCGGCTCCATGGAGGACCTGTGGGCCTTTAACGACGAAAATCTGGCCCGAACCATTGCCGCCTCGGAGCTGCCCGTCATCTCCGCTGTGGGCCATGAGACGGACTTCACCATCGCCGACTTCGTGGCCGACCTGCGGGCGGCCACGCCCTCCAACGCCGCTGAGCTGGCGGTGCCGGACTGGCGGGAGTTGAGCCAGCATTTGGACCAGCTTCAGGCCCGGATGCAGGGGGCGATCTCCGCCCGTTTGACAGAGGAACGGGGTCGCCTGGAGCGCCTTTCGGAGCGTCGGGTCATGACCGACCCGGCTGCTGCCATTGAGGACAAGCGGCTGCTGCTGGAGACATGGCAGAGCCGTCTCCTGGCCCAGATGCAGACGACGACCCACCGGGAGCGAAACCGACTGGCGGCGCTGGCGGCGGGACTGGATGCCATGAGCCCCATGAAGGTCCTGGCCAGGGGTTATAGCATGGCGCAGAACAGGGAGGGTCATATTCTGTCCTCCGTGTCCCAGGTCGCTCTGGGGGAGGAGATCACTCTCCGGCTCTCTGACGGCAGATTAAACTGTACTGTGATGAATAAGGACGTGTGAGCATGGCTTCCAAAAAGTTGAATTTTGAGGAATCAATGGCCCGGCTGGAGAGCATCGTCTCCCAGCTGGAGCGAGGGGAAGTCCCCCTGGAGCAGTCTATCGCCCTGTTTGAAGAGGGAACGAAGCTCATCGCCGGGTGCAGCAAGCTGCTGGACTCTGCGGAACAGAAGGTACAGAAGCTGTCCAAGGGCCCCGACGGGGAGCCTGTGGGGCAGCCCTTTGAAAGTGAGGGGTAGGCAAGTGGACTTTCAGACAGAATTGACTGCATATCAGGAGAAGATCGAGGACTATCTGGAGCGGTGCTTCACTGGAGAGCCTCCCTATGGAGAGCTGTATACCGCCATGCGGTACAGTCTTCTGGCGGGAGGCAAGCGCATCCGGCCTGTACTGACCATGGCGTTCTGCTGCGCAGCCGGAGGCGATGGAGAGCAGGCGCTGCCCTTTGCCGCCGCTATCGAGATGGTCCACACCTATTCCCTTATCCATGACGATCTGCCCTGTATGGACAACGACGACCTCCGCCGGGGCCGACCCACCAACCACAAGGTGTTCGGGGAGTGTATGGCGGTGCTGGCAGGGGACGCGCTCCAGGCAGCGGCCTTTGAACAGGTGCTCTCTGCGCCTCTCCCGCAGGAACGGCGGCTGACGGCGGCGCTGATCCTGGCCCGTGAGGCGGGACAGGACGGAATGTGCGCCGGACAGGTGCTGGATATGCAGGGAGAACAGCGAGCGCTCAACCCGGAGGAGATCGTCAGAATGAACGCCCTGAAAACCGGCTGCCTGTTGGAAGCGGCCTGTCTCATGGGAGTGACCGCCGCTGGGGGCAGCTCAGAGCAGATGCAGGCCGCCCGTGAGTATGCCGCCGCAGTAGGGCTCGCCTTCCAGATCCGGGACGACATCCTCGATGTGACCGCCACATCGGCAGAGATGGGCAAAACGGTGGGGAAGGATGCCGCCCAGGGGAAGTCCACCCTGGTTTCCCTGTGGGGACTGGAGAAGGCAGAGCAAACCATCCGGGAACAGACTCGTCTGGCAAAGCTGGCCCTGGAGGAAACTGGACTGAAAACGACTTTTCTGGAGGCTCTGGCAGACTATTTGGCGGGCCGGAGCAACTGACGAAAGCGAGGACGAAAATATATGCCGTTGGGAAATCGAATCCTGGTGCTGTCTGCCCTCTCCTGGGCACTGGCACAGATTGCCAAAGGTTTTATTCAGCGTATCACAGAGGGATACTTTTCCCGGGAAAAATTCCTGGAGAGCGGCGGCATGCCAAGCTCTCACTCCGCCCTGGTGACCTGCTGCGCCACGACCACCGGGCTGCTCTACGGCTTTGATTCGGGGCTGTTCGCCATCGCCTGCCTTTTTGCCATAGTGACCATGTATGACGCCACCCATGTTCGCCGCTCCTCCGGGGAGCAGGCAAAGGTGCTCAACGAGCTGCTCAAGAGCATCCCGGAGGAGATGGGCCCCAACCTGATTCACCAGGAACTCAAGGTCGTCATGGGACATACTGTGCTCCAGGTGTTTTTCGGCGCCCTGCTGGGCTTCTGCGTGGGTATCGTCGGCGCCGAGCTGTTTCGCTAAACGGGCCGGGGAGGATAGAAAGAAACCATGTGGGAGTATATAAAAGGACTTTCCCTGCCGTTGACCGATCTGACGGACAGCGAAGGGGTCGAGCTGTGTGAAAAGCTGCGCCGGGATCTGGTGCAGTCGGTGGCGGCCACCGGGGGACACCTGGCCTCCAATCTGGGGGCGGTGGAGCTTACGGTAGCTATTCACCGGGTATATGACACCGCCCATGACCGGGTGGTGTTCGATGTGGGACATCAGTGCTATGTCCATAAAATCCTCACCGGTCGGGCGGAACAGATGGACACCATGCGGAAATTTGGGGGACTTGCCGGATTTCCAAAGCCCAACGAGAGCGTTCACGACGCCTTTATTGCAGGTCACGCCTCCAACTCGGTATCCGTGGCGGTGGGCATGGCCCGGGCCAGGAGCATCCGCGGGGAGGACTATGACGTTCTGGCCCTGATCGGGGACGGCGCCCTCACCGGGGGACTGGCCTATGAAGGGCTCTCTGACGCCGGTGGCAGCGGAGAGCGAATGGTGGTCATCGTCAACGACAACGGCATGAGCATCAAGAAAAATGTGGGAGGCATCGCCACCCTCCTGCGCCGCCACCACCTCAAGGCGTCCTATCTCCGCTTCAAGCAGGCTTATCGTAGCTTTACCCGGAAGATACCCGGAGGAAAGCACCTGTACGCCCTGACCCACCGGATCAAAAAGGCCATCAAGGGGACGCTGCTGCCCAGCAGTATGTTTGAGGACATGGGTTTTTCCTATCTTGGGCCTGTGGATGGGCACAACCTCAGCGAATTGACCCGGCTGCTCCGGTACGCCAAAAGTCTGGACGGCCCGGTGGTCATCCATGTGCGCACTGTCAAGGGGAAGGGATACCCTCCGGCGGAGGCCATGCCCTCCAGCTTTCACGGCGTCGCACCCTTCCAGCCGGAGACGGGCATCCCCCTGAAACCGGCGCAGGAAAGTTTTTCCTCCGTCTTTGGAAAGACCATGTGCAAATTGGGCCAGGAGGAGCCGAACCTCTGCGCCGTCACCGCCGCTATGGAGAGCGGCACCGGTCTCTCCGGCTTTGCCGAGCGGTATCCCCAGCGATTCTTTGACGTGGGCATCGCTGAGGGGCATGCCGTCGCCATGTGTGCAGGGATGGCGAAGCAGGGGCTTGTGCCTGTGTTTGCGGTTTACTCCACCTTCTTGCAGCGGTCCTATGATATGCTCATCCACGACGTAGCCATTCAGAAGCTCCATGTGGTTCTGGGCGTAGACCATGCGGGACTGTCGGGGGAGGATGGGGAGACCCATCAGGGTACTTACGACGTCTCTATGCTCACCGCAGTTCCCCATATGGTCATCCTGGCTCCCGCCAGCTTTGCGGAACTGGAGCATATGCTCTTCTGGGCGGTGAAGGAGGCCCGTGGCCCGGTTGCGGTCCGTTACCCGAAGGGGGGCGAAAACGGCTTCTCAGGGGACACCTCCGGAGAGCCCACCGTCATTTTGCGCCAGGGGACAGACATGACTCTGGTGACCTATGGGACGCTGATCGGGGAGGCCCTGGAGGCCGCCCGGCTGCTGGAAAAGCGGCAGATCTTCTGCGAGGTCATCAAGCTCAACCGCATCTCGCCTCTGGACAGCGGTCCGGTGATGGACAGCGTCAGACGTACCCACCGGCTGACCGTAGTGGAGGAGGTAGCCTCCCGCGGCTCGGTGGGCCGGGACCTGGTCACCCAGATGGCGGCGCTGAACGTCTGGCTGAAACGGGTCATCCTGCTCAACGCCGGGGACGGACTGGTCACCCACGGGAGCATCCCCCAGCTGCGGACGCTGCTGGGTATCGATGCGGCCCACATCGCCGCAGCCATCGAGGAGGCGGTCTTGTGAGCAAGGTGAGACTGGACCAGGCGCTGGTTCAGCAGGGCTTCGCCCCCACCCGTCAGAAGGCCCAGGCGGTCATCATGGCGGGACAGGTCTTTGTAGACGGCCGACGGGTGGACAAGAGCGGCTATGCCGTCCCGGAGGGGGCGGAGATACAGGTACGGGGCAAGACCCTGGACTATGTCAGCCGGGGGGGTCTGAAGCTGGAAAAGGCGATGAAGACCTGGCCCATCACCCTGGAGGGGGCGGTCTGTATGGACTGCGGGGCCTCCACCGGGGGCTTTACCGACTGCATGCTGCAAAACGGCGCGGCGAAGGTCTACGCCGTAGACGTGGGCTACGGACAGCTGGACTGGAAGCTCCGGGGAGACGAGCGAGTGGTCTCTATGGAGCGCACCAACGCCCGGTATCTCACTCCGGAACAGTTTTCGGAGAAGCTGGACTTCATCTCGGTGGATGTGTCCTTCATCTCTCTGGGCCTGATTTTGCCCGCTCTGCGTCCTCTGCTCCGGGAACACGGGCAGATGGTCTGCCTGGTCAAGCCCCAGTTCGAGGCCGGACGGGACAAGGTGGGGAAGAAGGGGGTCGTCCGCGACCCGGCGGTCCATCGGGAGGTGCTGGAGCGCTTTCTGACCCATGCAGGGAACAATGATCTGGCTGTCCTCGATCTGACCTTCTCTCCCATCCGGGGGCCGGAGGGCAATATCGAATACCTGGGCTGGCTGGAGGCCGGGGGACGCCCGGCTGCGCTCCCCGATCTGGACGAGCTGGTACGCCGTTCCCATGAGAATCTGGAGAGAACACCATGAAAGTGATTTTAAGCCCTAATCCCTATCGGGATAAAGGACTTCGGGCCGTGCGAGAGGCCCGGCATATTTTGGAGCAGGATGGAGTGGAGACTGCCGTTTGCCTGCCCTTTCGCCCGGACGGAAGCTGTGATCTGCCGAAAGATATCCGGTTCGAGGAGCTGCGGGATGCCGCTCGTGGCGCAGATCTGCTCATCTGCTTCGGCGGCGACGGCACGATTCTCCACTCGGCCAAGCTAGCGGCGGAGTACCATTTCCCCATCCTGGGGGTGAATATGGGAAGCGTGGGCTTTATGGCAGAGCTGGAGCATGGAGAACTCAAGCTCCTTCACCAGCTGGTCAGGGGGGAGTATACGCTGGAGCGCCGCACCATGATGGATGTGCGGGTTTTTCGGGATAAACGGGTCATCCACCGGGAGCTGGCATTGAACGACGCCACCATCACCAAGGGTGCCGTAGCGCGGGTCATTGACCTGGCAGTTTACGGGGACCGGGTGAAGATCATGGACTTTTCCGGAGATGGAGTCATTGTCGCCACCCCCACCGGCTCCACCGCCTACTCCATGTCGGCAGGCGGTCCCATTGGAGAGCCCACGGCGGAAAATCTCATCGGCACACCTATCTGCGCCCATGCGCTTCAGGCGAAGAGCTTTGTGCTGGGGCCGGAACGGGTGATTGCCGTCCGGGCCAACCGCCAGAGCCGGAAGACCGCCTATCTCTCCGTGGACGGGGGCAAGGCATTCCGATTGGGAAGCGGAGATCTGGTAGAGCTGCGGAATGCGGAGGAGCATATTGAACTGGTCCGGCTCAGCGGCCGGAACTTCTATGAGATCATCGGGCAAAAGCTGGGTGGAAATTGAGGGGAGACAAGATGAAGGAACAGAGACAGCGGGCGATCCTTGATATCATTGCCCGAGAGGATGTAGAGACCCAGGAACAGCTCCTCGCGGCGCTGCGGGAGCAAGGGTTCCGCTGTACCCAGGCGACGATCTCCCGGGACATCAAGGAATTACAGCTTGTCAAAGAGCTAAGTGCTTCCGGGGAATACCGGTATGTGATCTCCGACCGCAGAGGGAAGGGAGAGCATGACGAGCGGCTCCGGAATATCTTCCGTGAGGGCGTCATCAGTGCGGACTGCGCCCAGAATCTGGTGGTGGTCAAGACGATGCCGGGCCTTGCCAATGCGGCGGCGTCTGCCCTGGACCATATGGAGATCGAAAATATGGTGGGTACCCTGGCCGGGGACGACACCGCCCTGCTCATCATGGATACCAGCCAGGCGGCGGAGGCGTTTTGCAACGAGATCCGGTCTATGCTGCGCTGAGCGCTGTTTTTCAGGCAGACGGGAGGGACAGGTATGCTTTCTCTGCTTCATATTGAAAATATTGCGGTCATCCAGTCTGCGGACATCCAGTTTGACCGGGGCTTCAACGTGCTCACCGGCGAGACGGGGGCGGGAAAGTCCATCGTAGTGGACGCCATCGACGCCATCCTGGGGGGCAGGACCAGCCGCGACCTGATCCGCACCGGGGCGAAATACGCTCTGGTGAGCGCTCAGTTCACCGGGACGGCGGTGGGTCCCTGGCTGGAACAAAACGGCTTTTCCCACCAGGAGGGGGAGCTGGTGCTCCAGCGACAGATACAGCAGGGGGGACGGAACAGCTGCCGCCTGAACGGACAGCCCATCACCGTCGCCCAGATGCAGGAGCTGGGTCGCCAACTCATCAATATTCACGGTCAGCACGACGGACAGCAGCTGTTAGACCCCCTGTGCCACCTGTCCTACCTGGACAGCTTTGGAGGGACGGAGCCGCTGCTGACTGCCTATCAGGAGAGCTATGCCCAGGCAGCCCGTCTGGCCCGTGAGATCAACTCCCTGCGCATGGACGAGGCGGAGAAGGCCCGGAGAATGGATTCCCTGGACTATCAGATCAGGGAGCTGGAGCGGGCGGATTTGAAGCCGGGGGAGGACGAGGAGCTGTCTCAGCGGCGGCAGAAGCTGCGCAATGCAGGCAAGCTGATGGACGGGCTGGAGGAGGCTGCCGTCGCCCTTTCGGGCAGCGATGAGGAGGACGGCGCCGTGACTCTGCTGGGCCGGGCGGAGAACGCTCTGCGCAGCCTGGGCCGATATTCCGAGACGCTGGCCCAGATCGCAGACAGTCTGGCGGAGGCCCGGTACGCCGTGGACGATCTGGCGGAGCAGGTGGACCGGGAGCGGGACGGCCTGGAGGTCTCTCCGGCCGAGCTTGACCAACTGGAGGGGCGGCTTGACCTGATCTATCGCCTGCGGAAAAAGTACGGCGACACGGTGGAGGATATGCTGGCCTATCTGGAGCGGTGCCGACAGGAGCGGGAACAGATCGAGTACGCCGACGACCGCATTGCCAAGCTGGAGGTCCAGTGGCGGGCCGCCGTGGTGGAGACCCGGAAACGGGGAGAGGCGCTCTCCCAGGCCAGAAAAGCGGCGGCGGAGCGGATGCAGAGCCGCATCCAGAAGGAGCTGACCGACCTGGATATGCCGAAGGTGCGGTTCCAGGTGGATTTTGCCCCCAAGCCGGGCAAGCTTCATATGGATGAGACGGGGATGGACGAGGTACAGTTCCTCATGTCCGCCAATGTGGGGGAGGATTTGAAGCCCATTCACAAGATCGCCTCCGGCGGCGAGCTGGCCCGAATTATGCTGGCGCTGAAAAATGTGCTGGCGGAGAACGATGCGGTGGCCACTCTGGTCTTTGACGAGGTGGATACCGGCGTCTCCGGCCGGGCAGCCCAGAAGGTAGCCCGGAAGATGTCCGACGTGGCCCGGCACAAGCAGGTGCTCTGCGTCACCCATTTGCCCCAGATCGCCGCCATGGCGGACGTCCACTTCTCAGTGGAGAAGGGAGAGCGGGACGGGCGCACCTATACCGCTGTGGAGCAGCTCACCCGGCAGCGGCGGATGGAGGAGGTGGCCCGGCTCTCCGGCGGAGAACAGGTCACCGAGGCCCTGCTCCGCAGCGCCGGGGAGATGCTGGAGCAGGCGGAGTTGTGGAAGAACTGCCGAACAAAGTGAAAAAGGAGACAGAGCCATGAGCATTGACAGCGCCCTGTGGGAGCAGTACCGGGTGGTACTGGACCGGAAGCGGAATCCGGGCGGAGAGAAATCCTATACCAGCTATCTCTACAGCCAGGGACTGAACAAAATATTAAAAAAATGCGGTGAGGAGACCTTTGAGGCAGTGATTGCCGCCAAAGGGAGCGACCAGGACGAGCTGATGGGGGAGCTGGGAGATATGCTCTACCATGTCACCGTCCTGCTGTGCGCTCTGGACATTTCCTTTGAAGACGTGATTGCCAGGCTGAACCGCCGCTGCGGTACAGAGAATCAGCCGGTAGACGCGCTGCTGGACGCCGTGGCCGCCCGAAAGAATCTGCCGGTTCTGGAGGGAGCCGGGGAGGGCAGCTCCTACACCGCCTATCTGTTCCAGCAGGGAACGGATAAGATATTGAAAAAGCTGGGGGAGTCCTGTACGCTGCTGCTCCTGGCCGCCAAGGACGAGGACAGAGAAGAGGCGGCAGAACAGTGCGCCGGTCTGCTGTATCATATGCTGGTGCTGCTGGCAAGCGAGCAGATCTCCGCCCAGGCTCTGGGGGAGACCCTGGAGAAGCGAAATGGAACGACCGGAAATCTGAAAACGTTTCACCGGACGGATGTGAATACCTGAACAGACCCCCTCCTGAGGCCGCGGGAACGGCCCTGGGAGGGGGCCGCACATATGCGTCCTTGCGTAATGGGCCGACGTTCCATGCCGCAAATCAGCCAAAAAAATAACATATGGGCATGAAAATGAGAAAAACACTACCCATTTTCGGCGGTCTGTGCTATAATACGACCTAAATAGGACAGTCAGGAGGGGAGAGATCGCCATGAACAAAACGGAACGCAGACAGGAGCGCATCGTGTTCTGGTGTGGGCTGCTGAACCCGATCTTCCTCTGCTGGGTCTGGGGAGGACTGTCTGCCTTTTTGCGGCTGTGCCGCTATGGAAATGTGATGAGGAACGCCGTGCAGGCGGGGCTGTGTTTGCTGGCCTGTATTCTCTGGCTGGTGGTCTGGCTGTTCGTCTTCCGGCGGTGGAGAAAATGGCTGACCGGCAAATACTCTACCCGTCTGACCGCTGTGCTTTTGGCGGAGGTCGCCGCCCTGACGGTTATGCTTGGGATGACAGTCTATCGCACCTGGCAGTATGCCGGGGATTTTACCACCAAGATTGGCTGGCGTATTTATGAGGCGACCAACACCGTGGTCTTCTCTCTGTCCCATGACAACCTTTACACCGACGGCAGCGATGCGCTGATAGAGGAGCTGCGGGAAGAGCTGAGTCTCCCGGAGGATGTGTATGTCAGCAATCTCTTCCAGATTGATTTTACAGACGACGGTACTGTAGTGGGGATGTACGCTTTTCTCTACGGCGCAGACGAGGCTGGTACACTGCACAGCTGGCTGATCGACTATCAGGCTGAGGAGGAAGAGGTCACAGTCTGGCTGGACAATGCGGTAACGGCCAGCTTTGACGAGGGACAGCAGCTCCAGCCGATGGTGGAGCTTCTGGAACGCCTGGATCTCCAGACCCAGGCGGAGGCTATGGGTGCGGAGAAGCTGACGCTGCGCTATTACGGCGTCCGTTCAGACTACCCGGTAGGCAGCACTCTGTATCTTGTCCACGAGGACGGCAGTCTGCTTCAAATCACCGCCGCCTATACCGGCTATGAACTGCTGCTCACAGACACCGACAGCGACGAAGGAGGCCGGATATATTTTGCCGACTGGATCAGCCTGTCGGACAGCAATGGGGATGAAGAGGCGGCGGCCTCCGCGGAAGCCAGCGTCACGGAGGAGAACGGGGACTGGAGCTCCCCCGATGAAACAGCGTTTTGAATTTGAGGCCAGGCGCTTGCCTGGCCTCAGTCTGTCTATCAGACACAAAATTCACAAACTCTTAAGGGTTCTCTGATTGTTTCACAGGAGGTTTTGTGCTACAGTTATATCCGTTGAATTGACGGTTCATAGCGGGTCCGAACGGGCCGATATGCGCTCAGAATCAGAGTATTTTGAACTGCGACAAGGAGCTGAATGCAGTGCCCAACACTGGAAGAGAAGGCAATTCCCGGATAGACGATGATGCTACCAAGCGGTGGGAGCCACCGACTCAAAGAACCCGGCGCCGATCACACGCAGCCTCAAAGAGGGCAGGAACCCGCCGTCGGCGGGGCCGGACACAGGAGGCGCCGGTTCGCCGCGCAGAAATTCCAATCGCCTATGCCGACCCGGCGGTGGGCCTCAGCGCTGCGCAGGTCCAGGAGCGGAGCCGGGGCGGCTATCGCAACGAGGAGGTAGAATCCAACTCCAAATCTCTGAAGGATATCGTCCGCTCCAACGTCTGCACCTATTTTAACCTGATCTTCTTTATCCTGTCCATCGCCATCATCGCCGTGGGGGCCTGGAGCGAGCTGACCTTCATGGTGGTGGTGCTGGCCAACATCGTCATCGGCATCGTCCAGGAGTGGCGGAGCAAAAAGACGCTGGACGGGCTGAATCTGCTCACCAACCCCAAGGCCAACGTCATGCGGGACGGCATCCTCATCGCTACCTCGGTATACAACACCGTGCGGGATGACATTGTGATCTTCCGGGCGGGAGACCAGATCTACGCCGACGCTCAGGTGGTAGAAGGGGAGTGCCTGGTCAACGAATCTCTCCTCACCGGTGAGGCGGACGAGCTGCACAAGGGGCAGGGCGACCGTCTGCTCTCCGGCTCCTTCCTGGTCTCCGGAGAGTGCTGCGCCCGGCTGACCGCTGTGGGCCGGGACTCCTATATGTCCAAGCTGACCCTCCAGGCAAGGCAGGCCAAGCAGCAGCCCCGCTCGGAGATGATGCGCTCCCTGAATAAGCTGGTCATGGTCATCGGCATCGCCATCGTCCCCCTGGGCATTGCCATGGCGGTGAAGGAAATCGTTATTTTGGAAAACCCCATCCGGGACGGGGTGGTATCCACTGTGGCCAGTCTGATCGGTATGATTCCGGAGGGGCTGTATCTGCTTACCTCCGTGGCGCTGATGGCTGGCGTCCTCCGTCTGGCCCAGCGAAAAACGCTGGTCCACGAGATGGGCTGTATCGAGACGCTGGCCCGGGTGGATGTGCTCTGCGTAGACAAGACGGGGACCATCACCGAGCCGAAAATGGTGGTCAAGGACCTGGTGACGCTGGACGACGCCGCTGCCAGCGAGGACGAGCTGCGGGATATTCTGGCGGACTATGTGTTCGCCATGCAGAACGACAACGAGACCATGGCCGCCCTGAAACGCTATTTCGACGGCAGGCACTCCCGGCGGGTGGTGACCAATGCCCTGCCCTTCACCTCCGCCCGGAAGTACGGCGGGGTGTCCTTTGCCCGGGGAGGCTCCTATCTGCTGGGCGCACCGGAGAACCTTCTGGGCGACCAATACGGCGATTACCGGGAGAATGTGGAGGAATATTCCCGCCTGGGCTGTCGGGTACTGCTGCTGGCGGGCTATGAGGGCGCTCTGGACGGAGGCGAGCTGACCGGAGCGGTCACCCCTCTGGGCCTGGTGCTGCTGACCAACAAGATACGGGAGGAGGCTCCGGCCACCTTCCGGTACTTCCGGGAGCAGGGGGTGGCGGTCAAGGTCATCTCCGGCGACAGCCCGGTCACCGTCTCTGAGGTGGCCCTCCGGGCAGAGATTCCCAATGCAGAGCAGTATGTGGACGCCCGGACGCTGCGCACCGACGAGGAGCTGGCCCAGGCGGCGGAGACCTACACCGTCTTTGGCCGGGTGACACCGGAGCAGAAGCGAAAGCTGGTCCGGGCCATGCACCAGGCAGGCCACACTGTCGCTATGACCGGAGACGGGGTGAACGACGTGCTGGCATTAAAGGAGGCGGACTGCTCTGTGGCCATGGCCTCCGGCAGTCAGGCAGCCTGCCAGGTCAGCCATATCGTTCTGCTGGACTCGGATTTCTCCGCGATGCCCTCGGTGGTGGGGGAGGGCCGACGGGTCATCAACAATATCGAGCGCTCCGCCAGCCTGTATCTGGTGAAGAACATCTTTTCCCTGTGTCTGGCGGCAATTTCCCTCATCTTCACCTTCACCTACCCCTTCTCCGCCTCCCAGATGAGCTTGGTCAGCGCCATCACGATTGGCCTGCCATCCTTCGTTCTGGCGATGGAACCGAACCACAGCCGCATCCAGGGCCGTTTCCTGCCCAATGTGGTCTATCGGGCGCTGCCCTCTGCCATCAGCGATCTGGTGCTGAGCATCGGCGTAGTGCTGTTTTACACTGTCTTTGGTCTGAGCGATGATGAGCTGAGCACTATCTGTACCCTGGTGGTGGCGGTGGTGGGGCTGCTCATGGTCCATCGGACCTGCAAGCCCTATAATCCTCTGCGCAAGGCGCTGATGGTTTTCTGCGTCGTGGCCTTTGCGTTCTGCGTTCTATTCCTTCGGCCTATCTTCTCCCTGGACCTGTCTGTAATGAGCGATGGGGCCTGGCTGGTGCTGGTGGTCTTTGTTCTCCTGGCCTTTGAGGTGTCCCTCTCCGCCAATATCATGGTGGACGGCATCCGAACAGCGGTGTACTGGGTGCGGGATAAGGGCCTCTGGCTGTTGCGGAGCGCTGGATTTCTGACGGAAGAAAATTGATACTCTTCTGGTTTCCTGATATTTGCGGTATCACGGAAGCGCAGTCTATTAAAGCGAGGCCCATCCCGACAGGGATGAGCCTCGTTTTACGCCCTCTCCCCGTCAGTGCGCCGGTCGAGGTGCGGCGGAATATTCGGTGTGCTTTTGCATCAGCTCTGGTGCAGCAGCCCGGACAATGGCTTGTAGATCAGGAAACACAGCCCCACGTCAAGCAGGCCCTTGACCAGGGTAAAGGGGACGTTAAAGATTAGCAGACACTCAAACAGGCCGTCCACACCGGGGAGAATGGCCTGATAGGCGCTGACGATGGTATCCATACCGCCAAACAGGGTGGCGTAGAAGGGATAGACCAGGAAATAGTTCATGGGAAGGGAGGCCAGGGCCATACAGACTGCCCCGGCGAGAGAGCCGATAATAGCGCCCCGGCGAGTGTGATCCTTCCAATAAATTACCCCCGCTACCAGGACGAATACCGCCCCCATGGTGACATTGAACAGCTCCCCGATACCGGCGGAGGAGGTGCCTTTGATGAGAATGTGCAGCAGGTTCTTGAACACCTCGATAAGAACGCCATACACCGGCCCCAAAGCGAAGGAGCCCAGCAGGGCAGGCAAATCGGAGACGTCCAGTTTGACGAAGGAAGGGATAAGCATGGGGAGAGAGATCTCCAGGAACATCATGAGAAAGGCGACGGCGGAGAGCATAGCGGTGACGGTGATGCAGCGAGTGCGGGAGATGGTTTTGGATGCGTACATAAAAAAGACTCCTTTTCCGGGACCGGCCCGACAGAATACGAACGCCTGAGATATTGGTCTACAGGCGTGCTCTGCCGGAACTACCCTAGAAAGGAGTTCTGCCGCACACATCTTCTTCCATCCAGACTGTACTGTCGGTATCGGAATCACACCGATTCAACCCTGAGTGCTGAGACTCACAGGCTCGCGGACCTGTCAGCTGCGCTGCATCACCGCCGGTCGGGAATTTCACCCTGCCCTGAAGACGTCTATCCATTTGTTCAAGCACATTATACGCTCCCCCCATCAAAATGCAATAGGATTTTTCGTTTTCCCCTTGCTATTTTTCAATGAATACGGTATAATAAAACAAATGTTCTATTTGGAGGAGTATTATGGGTCTCATCGAGCAGTCCTGCTGCTTTACCGGACACCGCCCCAACCGGCTGCCCTGGCTGGGGGACCGGGCGGATTTCCGGACTCAAGCCCTGACGGAAGCCCTGTGGGGGCGCATACAGGCAAGCTATGAAGCGGGCTATACCCGGTTCCTTTCCGGCATGGCCCTGGGCGTTGATTTGCTGTGTGCCGAGCTGGTACTGCGGCTTCGGGAGGAGAGCAACGGGGGGGCGGAGCTGATTCCTGTCCTGCCTTATCCCGGCCAGGCAGACCGCTGGAAACAGGAGGAGCGCCGCCGCTATCGGGAGATATTGCAGGCGTGCCAGAACAGCATTGTAGTCGTCTCCCCCTGCTATTTCAAAACCTGTTATCTCCAGCGCAATCGTTATCTGGTGGATCACACAGCAAAAATCATTGGCGTCTACGACGGCAAACCCGTTGGAGGCACCTATCAGACGCTGGAATACGCCCGACAAAAGGGCTTGGAGATGGAGCTGCTCATGCCGGAATAATCATCCACATGGGCAGAGTATCAGTCAAAGACTGTCTCCCAGTGGGCTGACTGGCTGGCCTCCCAACAGAGACGAAGCTGGGCCTGGGTCGTCCGTCGGGTATCCAGGGGCGGCAGATCCCCAAGAGGGAAGAAGCCCCGCTCCTGTGTCTCCAGATTGGGCCGAAACGGGCCGATCTCTCCCACCGGCTCACAGAGGAACAGGTGGTTTGTCAGATTCATGAGATAGGGAGGCCAGTTTCGCAGGTTTCGATCCTGTACTGCAACCAGCCGTGTTGCCCGGCCCCGGATGCCGGTCTCCTCCCACAGCTCCTTTTCCGCATTGGTTCGGACGGTCTGATTCTCATCGCACCAGCCGCCGGGGAGGTTCCAGCCCACGCAGGTCTCCCGAACCAGGAGCACCCGATCCCCCTGAAACAGGGCGGAGCGGGTGGTCACCTTTGGGGTCCGATACCCCTCTCCGCCGCTGAACAGACCGGAAAGCTGCTCTGGGGGGAGATCAGTGTACTGCGCCAGTATTTCCACAGAAATTTCCCGGATGCGCTCATAGCGCTCTAAATCGAAGGGGTTCTTTCCGTAGGCCTGACCGCACTGGGCGATGGATTGGAGTTCTCTTGCCCAGGCTACCCATTTTCGATCATTCAGCTCTTTTTTTGTCATGTGCTGCGCCACCCCTCCGGTTCCGAATCATGTGTCTGCAAAGACGCTGCGCCAGACAGCCCCCAGTCCCTTTTAAGGGCCGGGGGCTGAATGATTAGATGATTCGATTAGACTTTGTTGCGCACGTCCACATGCCAGATATTGGCGGCGTAGTCGGCGATAGAGCGGTCGGAGGAGAAGATGCCGGAGCGGGCGATGTTGGACACGGACATCTGGTTCCAGTGCTTCTGGTCCTGATAGGCCTCGGCCACCTTTTCCTGGGTGTAGCGGTAGCTCTCGAAGTCAGCCAGCAGCAGATAGGGATCTGCCTGACCGCCGTTGCCGTAGAGCAGACCGTTGGTCAGATCATCATACCGCTTGCCGTCGGAGAAGCCGTTGGTGATGGCGGACAGAACCTCCCGGATGACCGGGTTCTGGTTGTAGTACTCATAGGAGTTGTAGCCGGAGCGGAGCCTGCTGGAAACCTCATCGGAGGTGAGGCCGAAGATGAAGATGTTGTCGTCGCCCAGGATGTTGTGCATCTCCACATTGGCGCCGTCCTCAGTGCCGATGGTCAGGGCGCCGTTCATCATGAACTTCATGTTGCCGGTGCCGGAGGCCTCCTTGCCGGCGGTGGAGATCTGCTCGGACACCTCGGCGGCGGGCATCAGCTTCTCCGCCAGGGAGACACGGTAGTTCTCCAGGAAGAATACCTGGAGCTGATCCTTGCACCGGGGATCGTTGTTGATCTCCCGGCTCAGGGAGTTGATCAGCTCGATGATCCGCTTGGCGGTGTAGTAGGCCGGGGCGGCCTTGGCGCCGAAGAGGAAGGTGCGGGGCTGAATGGTCTTGCCGTTCTGAATCTGCTGATACAGATAGATAATGTGCATCACGTTGAGCAGCTGGCGCTTGTACTCGTGCAGCCGCTTCACCTGCACGTCGAAGATGGCGTCGGGGTTGAGCCGGAAGCCGTACTGCTTGAGAGCGTAGTCGGCAAACGCCTCCTTGTTGGCCCGCTTGATCTTGGCCAGCTGGTTCAGAGCGGAGGGGTCTTCCCGTGCGACCTCGAACTTCTTCAAGCCGGACTGGGGATGGAGCAGATACTCGTCGCTGCCGGTAACGTCCTTGATCAGCTGATCCAACTGGGGGTTGATCTGGCTGAGCCAGCGGCGATGGTCCACGCCGTTGGTGACGTTGGTGAACTTGTCCGGAGTGCGCAGCCATGCGGTGTGGAACACGTCGTCCTTCAAAATCTGGGAGTGGAGGGCGGCCACGCCGTTGACGGCATAGCAGGCGGCCACGCAGAGGTTGGCCATGCGCACATCGCCGTCCCAGATGATGGCCAGCTCCCTGGCCTTGTTTTCGTCGCCGTGGAAGAAGGCGCGGACCTCCTTCAGATAGCGGTCGTTGATCTCGCACATGATCTGGAAGATACGGGGCAGCAGGCCCTGCACCAGAATCTGAGGCCAGTGCTCCAGCGCCTCAGCCAGAACGGTGTGGTTGGTGTAGGCCACGGAGTGGGTAGTGATATACCACGCCTCATCCCAGCTGTAGCCCTCCTGGTCGATGAAAATGCGCATCAACTCAGGGATGACCAGGGTGGGATGGGTGTCATTGATCTGGAGAACGTGCTTCTCGTGGAAGTTTTTCAGGGTGCCGTAGAGCTTCTTATGCTTCCGGCAGATGGACTGGACGGTGGCGGAGACGAAGAAGTACTGCTGCTTGAGCCGCAGGCTCTTGCCCTCATAGTGGTCGTCGGCAGGGTAGATGACCTTGGCGATGGTCTCGGCGGTGATCTGCTGCTCTACGGCCTTGAGGTACTCGCCGGAGGAGTAGTAGTCCATGTTTACCGGCGTGGGGCTCTTGGCGTCCCAGAGGCGGAGCTTGTTCACGTGGTTGGTCTGGTAGCCGGCAATCTCCATATCCATGGGCACAGCCAGCACCTCAGTGTAGCCCACCTGACGGCAGATAAAGCGGCCTTCCTCGTCCACGTCGTTTTCTACGCTGCCGCCAAAGCGGACAGTCTCGCACTCGTCCCGGCGGGGCATCAGCCAGGCGTCGCCCAGGGACAGCCACTCGTCGGCCAGCTCAATCTGCTTGCCGTCGGAGATCTTCTGCTTGAACAGGCCCAGCTGGTAGCAGATGGAGTAGCCGGTGGCGGGGATCTCCTGGGTGGTCATGGATTCCAGATAGCAGGCGGCCAGACGGCCCAGACCGCCGTTGCCCAGACTGGCGTCCGGCTCCAGCTCGAACAGGTCCGCGGCGGAGAAGCCCATGGACTCGATGGCCTCGGTCAACGGCTCCACCACGCCCAGGTTATAGGCGTTTTTCATCAGGGAACGGCCCATGAGAAATTCCATGGACAGATAGTGTACCTGGCGGGCCTGGGCTACGTCGATGGACTTGGAAGTGACGATCCGGTTGGCGGACATGATGTCCCGGATGACCAGAGCGCAGGACTTGAACATCTGGGTGGGGGTGGCCTCAGAGGGGATACGGCCGTAGTGACGGCGGAGCTTGCCCTCGATCAGAGTACGCAGCTCTTCTTTGCTGTATTCGTGCATATTTCAAAAGCCTCCAATCATATGGTGGTCGTTCCGGCGGGCAGCAATTCTGCCCAAGACGGAAAGGGTACAAATTTTCATTGTCTTTGAAAACTTTACCACGGTAATAGCGAAATGTCAATTGTCAGTCATGCACGAAAAACGCCCTCACGGGCAAAAAACGGCATTACGGGAGACATTCTACCCCGGCCTTGGCCGGTCAAACCCGGTGCGGTCCTCATGTTGGAAGAAAAATTAGACGGCAAGGGCGAAATTCCCCTTGTCATTTGCCGCAGCAGATGATAAAATACCTCCAGACAGCAGGCGATGAGAAGGAAGAGTACGGCTGCCCCGCCGCCCCAGAGAGGGGATGGACGGTGCAAATCCCCGCGGAGGACAGCCGGAAGGCCCCTTTGAGCTGCGGCCCCAACGGAATGGAGATTCCCAGTAGGCGCCGCCGGTTACCCCCGTTACCGGGAATTCGAGTGTGGCGCTCTGCGCCAAATTCAGGTGGTACCACGGACATCGTTCGCCCTGAGCAGAAAACTGCTCGGGGCGTTTTTAGTGGTCAGGAGGAGTTTATGATGAAAAACGAGCAAAAGACAATGGAAAAGGTGGTCGCTCTCTGCAAGAACCGGGGCTTTATCTTCCCCGGAAGCGAGATCTACGGCGGCCTGGCGAACACCTGGGACTACGGCCCCCTGGGCGTGGAGCTGATAAACAACTTAAAAAAGGCCTGGTGGAAGAAGTTCGTCCAGGAGAATCCCTATAATGTGGGCCTGGACGCCGCCATCCTGATGAATCCCCAGACCTGGGTGGCCTCCGGTCATCTGGGCAGCTTCTCCGACCCGCTGATGGACTGCAAGGAGTGCCACGAGCGGTTCCGGGCGGACAAGCTCATCGAGGACTGGTGCGCGGTCAACGGCGTGACCCTGGAAAAGCCCATCGACGCCTTCTCCCAGCAGGAGATGGCGGACTTCGTGGAGAACAACCACGTCTGCTGCCCCACCTGCGGCAAGCACAATTTCACCGAGATCCGCCAGTTCAACCTGATGTTCAAGACCTTCCAGGGGGTCACGGAGGACGCCAAGAACACCGTCTACCTCCGCCCGGAGACGGCACAGGGCATCTTCGTCAACTTCCCCTCCATCCAGCGCACCAGCCGGAAGAAGGTCCCCTTCGGCGTCTGCCAGGTGGGCAAGAGCTTCCGCAACGAGATCACCCCGGGCAACTTCACCTTCCGCACACGGGAATTTGAACAGATGGAACTGGAGTTCTTCTGCAAGCCGGGCACCGATCTGGAGTGGTTCGCCTACTGGCGGCAGTTCTGCCACGACTGGCTCACCGGTCTGGGGATGCAGGACGAGAACCTCCGTCTCAGGGATCATATGCCGGAGGAGCTGTGCTTCTACTCCAAGGCCACCACCGACTTCGAGTATCTGTTCCCCTTCGGCTGGGGCGAGCTGTGGGGGGTGGCCGACCGGACGGACTACGACCTGACCCAGCACCAGAACGTCTCCGGCAAGGACCTGACCTATTTCGATCCCTCGGATAACAGCCGCTATATCCCCTACGTCATCGAGCCCTCTCTGGGTGCAGACCGGGTCACGTTGGCCTTCCTGGTGGAGGCCTACGACGAGGAGGTCGTGGGACAGGACAAGGAGGGCAACGACGACGTGCGGGTGGTCATGCACTTCCCGGCGGCCCTGGCCCCCTTCAAGGCGGCGGTGCTGCCCCTGTCCAAAAAGCTGGCCCCCAAGGCCCAGGAGGTCTATGCAGAGCTCTCCAAATATTTTATGGTGGACTATGACGACACCGGCTCCATCGGCAAGCGCTATCGCCGGGAGGACGAGATCGGCACGCCCTATTGCATCACCGTGGACTTCGAGACGGTAGGGGATGGGGACAAGCCTGCCGACAATGCCGTTACCGTCCGGGACCGGGACACCATGGAGCAAATCCGTATCCCCATCAGCGAGCTGAAGGACTGGCTGACGGAAAAGACCTTCTATTGAGATCGACCCATTGACGGGACAAAACGCCCCTGGCCTGTGGCTGGCCAGGGGCGTTTTTACGCGCTGGGCAGGAAAACAAAAAATCAGGGCCTCAGCCTGTTATAGCTGAGACCCCTCGATGCACGAGGCGGGAGTCGAACCCGCACGCCCTTGCGAGCACTGGCACCTGAAGCCAGCGAGTCTACCAATTCCACCACTCGTGCATACCGTCAAGCGGCTTGGTACCGGACGCAAGTGATAATATACCACCCAACTCAGGCTTTGTCAACCCCTGTTTTCAATTTTTTTCGCCGACAGGGGAGAGGTCAGCTCTCCTCCTCTTTCAGCTCCTCTGGGATATATACCGCTTTGGGGGCGGCACGCCACATCTTCCGCAGCATCTCCCGGCTGGGCTGGATTCGGACCTCCTTGAGCACATTGTCCCGGACAAACATGAGATAGATCGGCATCCCCAGAGGGTTCCTGTCAGTCAGATCCATTTTGACCGTCTGCTCTCCATCCAGCACAGATCGGTAGGCCTCGATCTCCGGGGCGTCCTCCTGGGCCATACACTCCACGTTGTCCAGAAAGAAAGTGGCTACCGGGCGACGCTTACTGTTCGGCTCGATGGCCTCGATATCCAGCTGACGGCCCCAGAACTGGTACTCAAATTCGGTGGCGGTCACCTGGAGGGTTTTCCAGCGAAGCACCAGGCTGAGCGCGGAGATAATCAGCGCCCACCAGGTCACCAGCACGGCTGCGATGGCACAAATCACCGCCAGAACCACATAGGCGGCGCAAACGGTGCGGACCGACTGTGGAACGGCGGGGGTGACCAGGGTTTCACAGTAGTTACTCTCCTCTTCGTACATGAAGAATTCCTCCCAAATGTTGTTTTAACATAGTTTACATTGTTTTATCCGGAATGGCAAGAGAAACGGAAAAAGTTTACAGATTTGTCGCCTCGGAGTATCGGACGCCCCTTGCCATTTGCCCCCCTGATTGACACATCCCGCAACTTCCGATATAATAATGTTGCGAAGTCCGACGCCGGAAATGATTTCCGCGCATCAGGCAGTCACGAAGGAAAGGAAGGATTTTCATGTTTCCTCGCTCCAGCGGCATCTTGCTGCATCTCGCCTCCCTCCCTGGCCCCTATGGCATCGGCTCCATGGGCAAGGAGGCGCGGCATTTTGTTGATTTCCTCCAGCGGGGCGGCCAGAGCTACTGGCAGATGCTCCCCCTGGTCACGCCCGGCGAGGGCGATTCCCCCTATATGTCCCCCTCCTCCGCAGCAGGCAACCCCCTGTTTCTCGACCTGGATGCCCTGACGGATATGGGCCTGCTCACGCCTGAGGAGGTCTACGGGGTGCGCTACCACGGTTCCCCGGACCGGATCGACTACGGTTTTTTGAACAGCACCCGTTATCCGCTTTTACGCAAAGCCTATGCCCGTGCAGACGAAGCGCTGCTGGCAGAGGTAGACGCCTTTGCCCAGGCCCATCAGGACTGGCTGGAGGACTATGCCCTGTTCTCCGCCATCCATGCCCACTTCGGCTGCTCCCTTCAGAACTGGCCGGACAAAAAGCTTATTCGGCGTGACCCGGCTGCGGTGGAGAAATACGCTGCGCTGCTGGCGGAGGACGTGGGCTTTTACAAATTTATCCAATATCTCTTCTTCCGTCAGTGGGGGGAGCTGAAGGCCTACGCCAATGAGCGGGGCATCTCCATCATCGGGGACATCCCCTTCTATGTCTCTCCGGACTCCGCCGATGTGTGGGTACATCCGGAGATCTTCCGGGTAAACGCCGGGCGAAAGCCAAGGTATGTCTCCGGCGTCCCCGCCGACCTGTTCAACGACCAGGGGCAGCTGTGGGGTAACCCCCTCTATGCCTGGAGCTATCACGAAAAGACGGGCTACGCCTGGTGGTGCAACCGCATCCGGCAGTCTCTGGCCTTCTACGATGTCATCCGCATCGACCACTTCCGGGCCTTCCACGATTACTGGGAGATTCCCGCGACATCGGATACTGCCCTGGTAGGGAAGTGGAAGAGGGGACCAGGCATGAAGCTGCTGGACGCCATCCGCAAAAACGTCCCCCAGGCCCAGTTCATTGCCGAGGATTTGGGCGATCTCAGCGCCGGGGCGGTGAAGTTTATTCAGCAGTCCGGCCTGCCGGGGATGAAGATTCTGGTGGACGCCTTCAGCGACGTGAACGGCGGCTCCGGATTCCTGCCTCATCGGTGCACCCCGGACTCCGTCATGTATACTGGCACCCACGATACCCCCACCTTTGTCCAGTGGTACGCCGACATCGCAACTCCGGAGCAGCGGAGCTATTGCACCAACTATCTCCATGTCCACGAGGACGAGGGGATCGGCTGGTGCGCAATCGCCGGGGCGTGGATTTCCCCCTGCTCCCTGGCCATGGCCCCCCTCCAGGATGTGCTGGGCCTGGGCGCGGATGCCCGGATGAATTTCCCCGGCACGGTGGGCAGCGCCAACTGGAGCTGGCGAGTGCGGATGGACGCCCTGAACGGCAAGGTGGCAGACCGTCTCCACTACGTCACCGGCCTGTATGGCCGTCTCAGGTGAGACGATGATTTACCTGTATGCAATGGACACCCTGGCCCTGTCCACCGATCTGGCGGACTATCGGGGCTTGGTGCCGGAGAGCCGTCTCTATCAGCTCTCCGCCCTACACCGGGAGGAGCGGCTGCGCAGCTTGGCGGCGGAACTGCTGTTTCAGCGGGCTGTCCGGCGGCACTGCCGGGGAGTGCCTCTCCCGGTGAGCCGGGATCAGGACGAGCACGGAAAGCCCTATCTGCTGGGCCGTCCGGATTTTCAGTTCAATCTCTCCCACTCTGGGCTGTGGGCGGTGTGCGCCGTGGCCCCCACGCCGGTGGGAGTGGACATCCAGCAGGAGCGGCCTGTCTCGGTAAAGCTCAGCCGGAAATTCACCTCCGCCGAGCAGAAGTCTCTCCAGGGTCTGGACAGTCCGTCGGAGCTGCGCCGTATCTTCGACCTATGGGCCATGAAGGAGGCCTATACCAAGTGTACCGGCCTGGGGTTGCTCTGTCCCTTCCATAGCTTTGAGGCGGAGCATCCTGCCCCCGGCTATTTCACTCAGCTGGTGGATTTTCCTGCCGGAGGCTACCATCTGGCCGTCTGCACTCAGTCGGAGGAGCCAGAGGACGTGCAAATCATTATTATGCCGTCGTGACGGTGAGACAAAAAGCGCCTGTCTGAACCAGGAACGGTCAAGTCCCAGATTCAGACAGGCGCTGATGCCTTTTCGGATGCGGTGCGTTATTGTTTCGGCAGCATGGCCTTGCGCACCACCTTGCTGGGGGCCGCCCGCCACATGGCTTGCACCATGGCTTCCGTCGGCTCCAGCAGGAGCAGCTGGACGACGCCGCCTCCCTGGAATACCAGCATGTACCGCAGCTCTGCCGTGGGGTCGCGGCTGCTGTAATCCAGCACCTTGATGTCATTCCGGCTGGCATAGGGAGCAAGCCGGTCATGGCCCTCCGGGGCCATGAGGGTCAGGTTTTCCATAGCGTACATCCCAAGCCGTTTCCGCCGGGAGCGGTTGGTGATCCGGTCGATGCGGAGACTGCCGTCCAGATACTGATACTCATACTCCAGGCGCAGATGCCGCCCATAGAGCAGGGCTGCGATGAGAAATACCAGGAAAAACGCCAAAAAGATAAGGTAGACCAGGCCCAGGGCCAGATAGACAAAGGTCAGCACCCACAGGACTCTGTGAAGGATGTTCTCCCATTTGGTGGGCTTGACCTTGACCAGAACTTCACAAAAGGAGCTGCTCTCCATCGCTCAACACCTCACTCCAGAGCAGACCGGACGAGTCCGGCGAAGTTCTCATAGGGCTGCGCACCCACCAACCGCCGGAACTCCTGCCCGTTCTTAAAGACGATGACACAGGGGATGCTCATAATGCCATAGGCGGCGGCAAGCTCCTCCTCCTGGTCCACATCTACCTTGCCCACCGTGGCTTTCCTGGCGAATTCATCTGCCAGGCGCTCAATGGCCGGGGCGATCATCCGGCAGGGGCCGCACCAGGTTGCCCAGAAATCCACGACCACCACGCCTCCGGCGCCGACGGCCTCTACAAAGGTACTTTGATTGAAATGAATCAGCTCAGACATATCTATTTTCCTTTCTGCTTGTGTTACGATGGGTCAGGAGGCTTCTGACTCCAGGGCCTCTGCCGCCGCTTCTCCGGCGATCAATCCCTCGCCCACCGCCTTGGCGATCTGTAGGGGCTTTCCTGTGCAGTCTCCCGCGGCGTAGACGCCGGGAAGATTTGTCTCCATCCGGCGGTTCACAGCGATATAGCCGTCCTTCACAGCCAGCCCAGGGAGCAGGTCTGCGGGGGCTACCGACTCCCGGAGGATGAACACTCCGTCGCAGGGAAGGAACGCCCCCTCCGCGTTCACACCGACAACGGAGGCTTCCCCCAGGATGGAGATGCGCCCTGCACGAAGGCAGGGGATATCTTCCCGCAGCCCCACTGGCTGGGTCGGACTGAGATAGGTCACCTGACAGCCGATCTCCCGGAGGTAGTTTGCTTCCAGAGGGGCGTCCTTGGCCCGGCCAATCACGACCACCGGCTTTTTCCGATAGAGCATCCCGTCACAGGTGGCGCAGTAGCTGACGCCCCGGCCCAGAAGGGCCTCCTCGCCGGGGTACTTCTGTCCCCACTGAACGCCTCCCGCCAGGATAAGCTTTCGGCCCTCATAGACCTCGCTGCCTACGGTGAGGTAAAATACGCCGTCCAGGGCCATCGCGGACAGGGCCCGCCCGGTGCGCAGCTCTGCCCCCATATCCAGAGCGTGACGGAGAAAACGATCCATCAGCTCTCCGCCGCTGAGACCGGGCAGTCCCAGGTAGTTGTGGATGGAGGGAGCTTTGCTCAACGGATTTTGCGTTCCGGGGTTGGAGAGGATGAGACACCGCTTTCCCCGGCCATGGGCCGCTACGGCGGCGGAGAGACCCGCCGGACCGCCCCCCAGGATGAGAATGTCGTACACCGGCTCCTGCCTCCTCTCCTTATGACCGTCCTTATTATACCCAGTTTTCGGGGAAAAGGCAATCTTTTTCCGAAACGCGCATCCATCGAGGAAGACAGTGCCATGAACTGCTCATGCCAGATAATTTGCCGGAGACGGCAGCCAGCTCTCAGTCCTATCAATTGACAAAATGCGCAATCTGCGATATGTTTATAATCAACAGGCAGGAAAAGTCTGCAAATAGCTTTAGGCATATTTGTATAAACATCAAAGAAATGGGTCTTCATGCGGCACGGAATCGTGTAGTTACAGCAACTCATCTTGAAGTGAATTTCTGATTCAAAGTCCCAACAATACAGTACAAGGAGATTGTCATGACAGGCAAAAAAGCTGGAAGAAATAAAACTATAGATACCTCTTTGAGCGAAGGTGCAGCATACTTGAGCCGGTGCATTTCTATTAGCAATCCGCAGGATTCACTTGAAAATGTGTTGGATAAAACGATTCTTGGCAATACATTTGATGTCTGTAGACTGCTGCCACACAACAGCGTTGACCTCATTATTGCCGACCCGCCATATAATCTGACAAAATCATTTAACGGCACCGTTTTTTCCAAGAAAAAAAGTTCCGATTATGAGGAATATACGAGGCAATGGTTACATGCAGTCAGGCCACTATTGAAGGATACGGGTTCAATATACATTTGCTGTGACTGGGAGAGCAGTTTAATCATTGGCAAAGTGCTTGGCGACTATTTCAGCGTGAGAAACCGCATTACATGGCAGCGAGAGAAAGGACGAGGCGCAAAATCAAATTGGAAAAATGGAATGGAGGATATCTGGTTTGCAACAAGCAGCAATCACTTTACCTTTAACCTTGATGCTGTAAAAATCAGGAAAAAAGTGATTGCGCCTTATCGCGTCGATGGAAAACCAAAGGATTGGGTGGAATCCAACAGAGGAAATTATCGTGATACCTGTCCGTCAAATTTCTGGGACGATATCACCATTCCCTTTTGGTCTATGGCTGAAAATACCCCTCACCCGGCGCAGAAGTCAGAAAAGCTAATCGCAAAAATTGTGCTTGCATCATCGTCTGAGGGAGACATTGTTTTCGACCCATTCTTGGGATCTGGTACAACAAGTGTAGTGGCAAAAAAATTAAAGCGGCATTACCTTGGTGTGGAAATTGAACCACAATATTGCGTTTGGGCAGAGCAACGACTCGAAATGGCTGAAAACGACACTGACATTC
>JAJBTD010000210.1 GCA_020861055.1 Clostridiales bacterium
CAAAAGTGAGCCACCGAATGCACCCACTGCCCTTTTAGACGCTGCTCTGTACCGCTGTGAACGAGCTGCGGGAGAGCAACACCCTGTTCGGCGTCCCGGTGGTCCGGCCCAGAGCCTGCCCCGTGGATTTCTGCGGCGGACGGGTGGAGACCCCCATCGGCCCCGCCGCAGGGCCGCACACCCAACTGGCAAACAATCTGATCGCCGCCTACGGGGCGGGAGGCCGCATTTTCGAGCTGAAAACCGTCCAGATCATCGACGGCGAGGACCTGCCGGTGGACAAGCCCTGTATCTACGTCTCCGGGGAGGCATACAACGTGGAGTGGTCCACCGAGCTGACCATCGGCCAGGCGGCGGAGGAGTACATCAAAGCGTGGATCGTCATTCACCTGCTGGCCAGGGAGTTTGACCTGGGGGACCCGGATGGCTTTCAGTTCCATATGTCGGTAGGTTACGACCTGGCGGGGCTGCAATCGAAAAAGGTGGACCGGTTTATCGAGACTATGAAGGACGCCTCCCGTTCCCCGGTGTGGAATCTGTATCTGTCCCAGGTCAGGGCGCATCTGGAGCTGTTCCGGGTGGTGGACGAGAGTTATGTCAACTCCATCCCGCCCCGGATCTGCAACACCGTCACCCTGTCCACCCTCCACGGCTGCCCGGTGGGGGAGATCCGGCGGATGATCGCCTATCTGCTGGAGGAGAAGGGGCTGAACACCTTCGTCAAGTGCAACCCCACTCTGGTTGGCTACGAAACCGCCCGGCAGGTGCTGGATGAGAACGGCTATGGTTACCTGACCTTCGACCAGGAAGGCTTTGAACGCGACCTTCAACTGGATTACGCCGTGGAGCTGCTCACTGATTTGAAGACCCTGGCGGACGCTCTGGGTCTGACCCTGGGGGTGAAGCTGACCAACACCTTCCCGGTGGCCATCCGCAACGGCGAGCTGCCCGGAGAAACCATGTACCTCTCCGGGAAACCCCTGTTTCTGCTCTCCATCCGCACCGCCCAGCTGCTCAGCCGGGCCTTTCAGGGGACGTTGCCCGTCTCCTTCTCCGGGGGCATCGACCCCCACAATATTGCCCAGGTATTGTCTGTCGGTATCGCTCCGGTGACGGTGGCGACCCTGCTGCTCCAGCAGGGAGGGTACAAGAATCTCTCCCGGCTGTGCGCCCTGGCCCCGGAGACGGTCCCCGCCCGGGTGGACGTGGCGGCGCTGGACGAGCTGGTAAAATCGGTGAGCGCCGCCCCCTATTATCAGAAAAAGCCTGAGCGCAGGACGGTAAAGCGTCCTCTGGACAGCCTGGCCTGCTACAAGTGCCGGAACTGTGTGGACGTGTGCCCCAACCGGGCCAACCTGGCCCTGCCGGAGCTGAAAAAGGCGGTACACATCGAGCGGCTCTGCAACGAATGCGGCAACTGCGCCTGCCTGTGCCCCTTCGGCTATCTGCCCTATCGGGACAAATTCACCCTCTTTGACGATGAAGCGGCGATGCAGGCCAGCGACAACAACGGCTTTTATCTGACCGAGGGAGGCTTTGTGGCACGTGTAAACGGTGCTGAGGTGTGCGCCCTGGAGAAACTGCCGGAGGAACTGAGGCCGGTTGTGTCGACGTTTTTGAACTGACAAGAATCGGAGCCGGATCTGTTTTGATCCGGCTCCGATTTGTTTGGAGAGATTGTTTTAATGTCAGGCCTTTTTCGCCTTGATAGCGGCGGTGAGGGCGGGGACCACTTCGAACAGGTCGCCCACGATGCCATAATCCGCCACGGAGAAGATGGGGGCGTCCGGGTCCTTGTTGATGGCGATGACGGTGTCGGAGCCGCTCATGCCCGCCAGATGCTGGATGGCGCCGGAGATGCCCACGGCCACATAGATCTTGGGGGCCACCGTCTTACCGGTCTGGCCCACCTGATGGGCGTGAGGAATCCAGCCTGCGTCCACGGCGGCACGGGAGGCGCCTACCACGCCGCCCATAGCGTCGGCCAGCTCCCGCACCAGGGCGAAGTTCTCGGCGCTCTTGAGGCCACGGCCACCGGAGACGATGACGTCCGCCTCCTCCAGATTGACCGCCTCGGCGACTTCCTTCACCCGCTCTAGCAGCTGGACCCGGATATTGGCGGGGTCGATGTGGATGTCCTCCCGGACGATCTCTCCGGTGCGGCTGTCGTCGGCCTCCGGCTTCTTGAACACGCCAGGGCGAACGGTGGACATCTGGGGCCGGTGGTCAGGGCAGGAGATGGTGGCCATCAGGTTGCCGCCAAAGGCGGGACGGGTGGAGGCCAGCAGGCCGTTCTCATCGATGTCCAGCCCGGTGCAGTCGGCGGTCAGGCCGGTGTGGGCGGCGCAGGCTACCCGCGGCCCCACGTCCCGGCCATTGTTGGTGGCCCCGTAGAGGACGATAAAGGGCTGATACTTCTGGATGAGGTTGACCATGGCGTAGGTCTGGGCGTCGGTATTGTACGTCTCGTACTCGTCGCCTTCCACCAGGAGGACCTTGTCCGCGCCGTAGGCGATGGCCTGCTGTGCCACAGCCTCCACGCCGTTGCCCAGGACCACGGCCACCAGCTGGCTGCCCAGCTTGTCTGCCATCATCCGGCCAGGATTGAGCAGCTCATAGCCCACGTTCTTGGCCACGCCGCTGTCCGTCTCAATATAGACCCAAAGATTCTTGTTTTCCATAGCTGATACCCTCCTAGCTTACAGCAGCCCAGCGTCGGACAGCAGTCCGGTCAGCTTGTCCGCAGCCGCCTTGCCGTCCAGGCCCTCGATCTTCATGCCGTTCTTCTCATGCCGGGGGGTGTAGGTCGTGAGGACCGTGGTGGGGGCACCGGCGCGCCCCCGCTCTGCGGGGGCGCCCACCACTTCGGCGGAGGTCAGCTCACCGATCTCCGCTGTCCGGGCAAACCGCTGGCTCTTGAAGTTGGGGTAGCGGAGGTCGTAGGCGGTCTTGTTCACTGTGATGACGCAGGGAGCAGAGGCGGCATAGTAGTCATAGCCCTCGTCGCTCTCCCGCTTGCACTTGAGGCTCCCATCCTCCTGGAGCGTCGCCTCCACAGCGTAGGAGATGAGCGCCCGGTTCAGATGCTGGGAGATCTCCGGGCCGACCTGGCCGGTGTCTCCATCGATGGCTTGTTTGCCGCAGAAGATGAAGTCAAATGCCTTGCCCGCCCGATTCTCCAACACTTGGATGGCGGTGGAGATGATTTTGGAGGTGGCCAGGGTGTCCGAGCCGCCGAAAGCCCGGTCAGTGATGAGGTATGCCTCGTCTGCACCGGCGGCCAGGCACTCCCGGAGAGCGTCCTTAGCCTTTGGGATGCCCATGGTGAGGACGGTGACCTTGCCGCCCACCTGGTCCTTCAGACGGAGGGCAGTCTCCAGAGCGTAGGTGTCAAAGGTACTGACGATGGCGGGCACGCCCTCCCGGATGAGGGTGTGCTTCACGGGGTCGATTTTGATCTGGGTGGTGTCCGGCACCTGCTTGATGCAGACCAGAAGGTTCAGCTCCTTGCCGGTGACGACCTTTTTGGGCGCGGCAACCGGAGCGGGAGCGGTGGTTTTAGGAGCCTCCTCCCGTTTCGTGGGGGCGGTGGAGGGAGCGGCCTTGGGGCCGTTGTCGGAGTACTTCTTCTTCACCTGGCCGGCGATGACGGTGCGCTGGACCTGGTTGGTGCCCTCGTAGATCTGGAGGATTTTGGCGTCCCGCATGAGCTTCTCCATGGGGTACTCCTTCATATAGCCATAGCCGCCCATGACCTGCACGCCGTTCTCGGCGCACTTCATGCCGATGTCGGTGCCGAAGGTCTTGGCGATGGCGGCCTCCATGGTGAAGGGCTGGCCTGCATCCATCAGCTCTGCGGCGTGGAGGTACATCTGACGACCCGCCTGGACCTGAATCTCCATGTCCGCCAGCATCTCCTCCACCATCTGGAAGTTGGCCACGGGCTGACCGAACTGCTTGCGCTGCTTGGCGTACTTGGTGGCCTCTTCCACGGCCCGCTGACCGATGCCGACGCCAAAGGCGCCCACGCCTGCCCGGGAGTGATCCAGGGTCTCCATGATATACTTAAAGCCCCGGTTCTTCTTGCCCAGCAGGTGATCCTTGGGGATGCGAACGTTGTCGAAGATGACCTCGCTGGTGAGGCTGAGCCGCATGCCCATTTTGTCCTCTTCCTTGCCGATGGACACGCCGGGCCGATCCCGCTCCACGATAAAGGCGGACAGGCCCATGACTCCCGCTTTCTTCCGGGTGGAGGCCAGGACGGTGTAGATGCCTGCAATGGGGCCGTTGGAGATGAAGCACTTGGTACCGTTGATGACGTACTCATCCCCGTCCTCCACGGCGGTGGTCTGCACCCCGCCTGCGTCAGAGCCGGCATTCGGCTCGGTGAGGCAGAAAGCGGCGTACTTCTTCTCAATCATGGTGTCGAACCAAAGCTTCTTCTGGGCGTCGTCGCCTGCAATCAGCACAGGGTAGGACGCCAGAGCGTTGGCGATGAGGGTGGTGCCGATGCCGATATCGCCCCGGGCTATCTCCTCGGCAATGTCGAAGACCTGCAC
>JAJBTD010000168.1 GCA_020861055.1 Clostridiales bacterium
AAACAGCACCCCACAGGGCCTGACCCCGGTGGTGCTGCCCAAAATCTTCGGCCCCAGGATATTGCCGTCAAACTGCTGGAGAGCCAGAATGAAGATGATAAAATAGACGCATTTGATGGGGTCGGTGAGCAAAATCAGCAGGGCGCAGGGGATCGCCCCCAGGAATGGCCCAAAGAAGGGGATGATATTGGTGACGCCCACCACCACGCTGACCAGCAGGGCGTAGGGCAGCCGGAGCAAACTGGAGCCGATGAAGCAGAGGATGCCCATGATCAGGGAGTCCACCAGCTTGCCGGTGATGAAGCCGCCGAAAATGCGGTTGGTCTTGCGCAGCTCCTCCAGCACCCGGTTGCCCCACTCCGGCCCGGCCAGGGCGTAGAGCAGCTTTTTGGACAGAGCCAGCATCCGCTCCTTATCCGCCAGCAGGTAGACGGAGACGATGAGGCCCAGGACGAAGTTCTTCACCCCGTTGACCACTGTGACCACGCCGCTGAACAGGCCGTCCGCCAGGGAATCCGCCCCCAGCCGCTCTACAAGGCTCTGGAGAGCGGGGAGCAGGGTCTCTGTCAGCCAGGTGGAGAACTGGCTGCTCATGTCGTCAAAGTACGACTGAACGCTGATGTGCAGTCCGAGGTGGGCCAGCGTCTCGTCCAGCCAGACACCGGTCTGCTCCAGATAGCCGGGAAGGTTCGTGCCCAGGTTGGCTACGCTGTCAAAGAGCTGAGGGAGGATCATAGCCAGCAGACCAAAGACCACCGCCAATACCAGCAGGACGGAGAGGAACATGGCCAGCCCTCTGGCCAGTCCTCTGGGCCGCTTCATCCGGCAGACCGCCCTCAGCCACGGCTCCAGCTTGCGCACCAGGGCGTTATAGATGGGCGCGAGCAGATAGGCGATGACCAGGCCCACGATAAAGGGCATCAGGATGTCCACCAGCTGAGCCGCCCCCGCCTTAATGGCGTCAAATTTGACAAAGCAGAAGATGAGGATGACGCTGGCCACCACCACGCCCAGGACGGTGAGGGCCGCACCCAGGTATTTACTGATGTCTTTCTTTTGCAGCATGATGCGCTCCTCCCAGACGTTTCGTCAGACGGACAGCTCCACCTTCCGCCCGTCCAGGGCGGAGGCGTACTGCTCCAGCACCGGCCTGACGTCGTTTTCCAGAAACTCCGTCACCTGGTCCGGACTGCGGCCAATGTAACGGCGGGGCTCCAGATGGGCGGTCAGCTCCTCACGGGTCATGCCAAAGAGGGGGTCCGCGGCGATCAGGTCGATGAGGTTGTTCTCCAGCCCCAGCTCCTTCACGTTCCGCCCCGCCTCCAGGGAGTGGACCCGGATGCGCTCGTGAAGCTCCTGCCGGTCGCCGCCCCGGAGGACGGCGTCCATCAGGATGTTCTCGCTGGCCATAAAGGGCAGCTCCTCCTGGATGTGCTTTTCGATGACCTTCTCGTGGACGATGAGCCCGGAGGTCACGTTCTGGCAGATGCGGAGGATGGCGTCGGTGGCCAAGAACGCCTCAGGGACGGAAATGCGCTTGTTGGCGGAGTCGTCCAGAGTCCGCTCAAACCACTGGGTAGAGGCAGTGATGGCCGGGTTGACGGTGTCGCTGATGACATACCGGCTCAGGGCGCAGATGCGCTCGGAGCGCATGGGGTTGCGCTTATAAGGCATGGCGGAGGAGCCAATCTGGTGGGCCTCATAGGGCTCCTCGACCTCCTTCAGATGGCTGAGCAGTCGCAGGTCGGTGGCGAACTTGCTGGCAGACTGGGCGATGCCGGAGAGGGTATTGAGCACATAGGAGTCCATCTTCCGGCTGTAGGTCTGGCCGGAGACAGGGACCACCCCGTCAAAGCCCATCTCGGCGGCGATCTTCTCCTCCAGGGCCTTGATCTTCTCCTGGTCGCCGTGAAACAGTTCCATAAAGCTGGCCTGGGTGCCGGTGGTGCCCTTGCTGCCCAGCAGCTTCAGGGTGGAGAGGCGATACTCCACCTCATGGAGGTCCATCAAAAACTCGTTGGTCCACAGGCTGGCCCGCTTGCCAACGGTGGTGAGCTGGGCCGCCTGGAAATGGGTGAAGCCCAGGGTGGGGGTGGCCTTATACCGGTCGGCGAACCGGGCCAGATTGTCGATGACCCGCACCAGCTCGTCCCGGATAAGCTCCAGACCCTCCTTCATGAGGATAATGTCCGTGTTGTCCCCCACATAGCAGCTGGTGGCCCCCAGATGGATGATGGGCCGGGCCTTGGGGCACTGGTCCCCCCAGGCGTGGATGTGGGCCATGACGTCATGGCGCAGCTCCTTCTCGTACCGGGCCGCCGCCTCGAAGTCCACGTTGTCCACGTTGGCCTCCATCTCGTCGATCTGCTCCTGGGTGATGGGCAGGCCCAGCTCCATCTCCCCACGGGCCAGGGCGATCCACAGCCGCCGCCAGGTGGTGAATTTCTTGATGGGGGAGAAGATATACTGCATCTCGTCGCTGGCGTACCGGCTGGAGAGAGGGCTTTCGTATCTGTCGTTCATTGCGCTCGACCTCGCTTTTCCAATTTTGCTGGTTCGATTATAGCACGATGGGTGGGGGTTGAAAACTCCCAACCCGTTCTTTCTGGGGGATTTGTACCGGCCCGTTGCGGATTCGCCGAAAGATGATTGCTTGTCGGGGGTGCGTGCTGTTCTCCCTCAGTCGCCTTGCGGCGACAGCTCCCTCAGAGAGGGAGCCGAGAAACTGCGCACCCCTTGGCTCCCTCCTTGAGGGAGCTGGCTGCCCGAAGGGCAGACTGAGGAAGTGCGGCAGGCACTACCGAACTGCTGAAAACCTCAGGCGAATCCGTATTAACTCTCCGGCGAATTCGCAGGCCCGTCTTACCCGCCAATCGCCTTGCAGATGAGCCGACCCATCTCCTTTGTCCCCACCAGCTTGTCCGCCGCTCCGGCGATGTCGGCGGTGTGCCAGCCCTGGGCCAGGACCGCGTCCACCGCAGACTCCACCGCGTCCGCCTCCTGGGCGAGCTGGAAGGAGTAGCGGAACATCATGGCCACAGACAGAATGGTGGCGATGGGGTCGGCCTTGTCCTGACCGGCGATGTCCGGGGCGGAGCCGTGGATGGGCTCATACAGGCCGGGGGCAGTGTCCCCGATGGAGGCGGAGGGCAGCAGCCCGATGGAGCCGGTGACCATGGATGCCTCGTCGGAGAGGATGTCTCCGAACATATTCTCCGTGACCACCACGTCGAACTGGCCGGGGTTGCGGACAATCTGCATGGCGCAGTTGTCCACCAGCATATCCTCGTAGGTCACCTCCGGGTACTCCTTCGCCAGCCGGTGCATGGTGGCCCGCCACAGGCGGCTGGTCTCCAGGACGTTGGCCTTGTCCACGCTGGTCACCTTTTTCCGGCGGAGCATGGCCAGCTCAAAGGCCCGGCGGCCGATGCGCTCGATCTCCAGCTCGGAGTAGGCCATCAGGTCGGTGGCCTCCAGGCCCCGGTCCTCTGTCTGATACTTGTCTCTCTTGCCGAAGTAGATGCCGCCGGTCAGCTCCCGCACCATCATCAGGTCGATGCCCGCCTGGGCCGTCTCCTTTTTCAGCGGGCTGGCCTCCGCCAGGGCGGGGCGCAGCATGGCGGGGCGGAGGTTGGCGTACAGCCCCAGATCCTTCCGGATGGACAGGAGGGCGGTCTCCGGCCGCTCATAAGCGGGGCGGTCGCTGCCCCATTTGGGTCCGCCCACGGCCCCCAGCAGAACGGCGTCACAGGCCTTGCACCGCTCTGCGGTGCCGTCGGGGTAGCTCTTGCCCACGGCGTCGGTGGCGCAGCCCCCCATCAGCACGTCCTCATAGGTAAAGCTGTGACCGAATCTGGCCCCCACCTGCTCCATCACACGGACTGCCTCGTTCACGACCTCCGGGCCGATACCGTCTCCCCGGATCAGGGCGATTTTGTAGTTGCTCATTGTTTTTGCACCTCTCCAATGTAAATTATGCTATTTGACTTTCTCTAACCGGCTTTGCACCGTTCTGTGAATCGTCTCGCAGACAGCCTCAAAATGCTCTGCCACGTCTGAATTTGAAAAGCGCAGCACCTGCAAACCATACGCCGCCAGTACGGCGTCCCGTTCCAAATCATAGTCCGTACCCTGCTCTGTGTAATGCTGGGAACCGTCCAGCTCTATGACCAGCTTCGCCTGATAGCAATAGAAATCGACGATAAAGGAGCCGATCGTTTTCTGCCGCTGGAAACGGATCGGGTAGGCTCTGAGAAATACAAACCACAGGCGTCGCTCCTCTTTGGTGGCGTCCTTCCTCAGTTCTCTTGCTCTGGGGATCAAATCACGATTGTAGGGCAGAGACAAGAAAATTCCACCTTTCTGGAGGTATTTGCGAATTCGCCGGAGCATTTTCGCTTATCGTAGGTGCCTGCCGCTCTCCCTCAGTCAGCTTCGCTGACAGCTCCCTCAAGGAGGGAGCCCAGCCTGTCAAAGAACTACCCCTCCACCCCCATTTCTGGTATAATAAAGGAAAT
>JAJBTD010000137.1 GCA_020861055.1 Clostridiales bacterium
GAGGTCTTCCAGGCTGGTGCCAGAAGGCAGGCTCCCCGTGTAGACCACATCGTAGTGATCCACCTCCGGCTCTCTGCCGTGGCTCTCCAGCCAACTGTAGTTCATAAAGCGATCCTGGGCGGTTTCGTCCGTCCGCTTCAACTGCAAAATCGCATAGCTGTCCGTCCGGCTGTCCAGAAATGCCTGCAAGGTCTCCTGGCTTTTTGCTCCGTGAACATCGTCCCATGCCTGAATATCCATCACAAAACCTCCTCTCGCCGTTTGGCGGGTGTGGACTTGGCCTTCTGTTGGCTGTCTTGTCCTGCCCTTAACTGCTCCAGTGCAGACGGGCGTTTCCCGTCCGCAGATTTTTCCCTGTCCTGTGCCTGCGTAAACTCCTTGCGGGCCAGCTTGATAAACCCGTCCAGCACCGCAGGGTGGCTCTCCACCACATACTCCGTGCTTCTGTCCATGCCCAGCGAGTCCGTGTCCTGCACAAACGGAACGGTTTGCGCCCACGCCTTGTTGTCACGGGAGAACCTGCCGTCCCAATCAAAATAACGGACAGTCGCCGCCAGCACATGGGCGACCCGCTCAGCGCCGAACTGCTCCACGACGGGCTTGGCGGCGTTGGGGTTCAGGTGCATCCCGTCAAAGTTCTCCCGAACGGCGCTCTCAATCGCCTGTTTGCAGTCGATGTTGGTTTTCCGGGAACGGTGATACTGCTCGATCTCACCGTTTGCACGGGCATAGGCGGCGTCGTGGAGATACACGGTTTTGTTTTCTGCCATCTTGTACCCCTCCTTTTACATTCCCTTTTCCATTCGATACTGGACTTTGCCGGTCTCATCGAAATCAAGGAAGATGGTGGCGTCAAAATATCTGTCCAGCCGCCGGGAGTAGCAGTCCTTCATGCGGACACAGCCGGTTTTCAGGAGCCGCTTCGCCACACTCGCGGTCATCCGCTTGCCAATGGCCTCGAAATAGCGGTTGCTTTTCCAGAGAGCAAAATTGCACTGACGATTCGAGCAGGCATAGGACTTGGGACGCTCCACCACGTCGGCACCGCAGACCGGGCATTTGCCCAGGGACTTGCGGGCGTCCGGCATGATAACTGCGGCATCCCTCACCACCTGATAGGTGTCCACCAGGCTTGTGACCATCTCAACGATCTCCGACATGAACGCCGCCGGAGAATACTCCCCATGCTCGATTTTCAGCAGTTTTTCCTCCCAATCTGCCGTCATGGAGGCGGACTGAAGCTGTTCCGGCAGGACGGTGATAAGGGCATTGCCCTTTTCCGTGGGGATCAGGTTCTTGGCCTTCTTGTCGCCCTTGCGCTCCAGAAAGCCCCGTGTCACCAGACGTTCGATAATACCGGCACGGGTGGCCGGGGTGCCAATGCCCTTGCGCTCGGCTTCGTCTGGCATTTCGTCAGCACCGGCTCGTTCCATAGCAGAGAGCAGTGTGTCTTCCGTGTAATGGGCTTTGGGCTTTGTCTGCCCTTCCTTAACCTCAGCAGATACCACCGGGAAGCTGTTACCCACCTGCATCATGGGCAGGGGTGCATCCGCTTTCTCGGCCTTTCCGGGTTTCTCAATGGCTTTCCAGCCCGCATCCAGCACCGTTTTCCCTTTGGCGGTGAAGGTCTCCTCACCGCACTGGAACTCCGCAACGGTCTCCGCATAGCGATAGGGTGGGGCGACGGAGGCCAGTAGCCGGGTGGCAATCAGTTGCAAAATTGCATATTCTCCCTTGGGCAGTTCCGTAAAATTGCAATTCTGCAATTCCAGGGTGGGAATAATGGCGTGGTGGTCGCTGACCTTCTTGCCGTTAATGATAGGCTTCACCAGCATCTCAGAGGGTGCCGCTTTGCCGGTCAGCGTTGCCGCCACAGCAACCAGCGCAGGCACCTTTTCCGCCATATCATCAGTCAAAAAGCGGCTGTCCGTTCTGGGATAGGTGGTCAGCTTCTTCTCATACAGAGACTGTAAATAATCCAAGGTCTGCTGTGCCGTGAACCCCAGCAGACGGTTGGCATCCCGCTGAAGGGAGGTCAGATCATACAGCGCCGGTGCCTTTTCGCTCTTTTCTTTGCGTTCGCACTTGGTCACGACAGCGGTGCCGTTGGCGCAGGACTGGGCAAGGGCAGTTGCTTCCGCCTTATCTTTCATCCGTTCACTGGCGGCTTTCCCGTCCGGGAGTGTCAGATTGACCGTGTAGAAGGTCTCCGGCTGAAATGCCGAGATTTCTGCCTCCCGCAGCACCGCCATCGCCAGCGTGGGGGATACCACCCGCCCCACATGAAGCGTCCGGCCATAGAGGACAGAAAAAAGCCGGGTGGCGTTCATCCCGACGATCCAGTCGGCACGCTCCCGGCAGAGGGCCGCTTCATACAAAGCGTCATATTCACTTCCCGGTCTCAGGTTCTCGAACCCTTCCCGGATGGCGCTGTCCTCCATGCTGGAAATCCAGAGCCGTTCAAAGGGCTTTGTGCAGCCGCACTGGTGATAGACCAGACGGAAAATCAGCTCGCCCTCACGCCCCGCATCCGTGGCGCAGACGAGGCTGGCCACATCGTCCCGGTGCATGAGCTTTTTGAGGATGTCGAACTGCTTTTTGGTGGAGAGCGAGACATTGTATTTCCACTCCACCGGCACGATGGGCAGGTCTTCCTTCGACCACTTCTTGTAATGGGGGTCATAGGCATCCGGTTCTGCCAGCTCCACCAGATGACCGACGCACCAACTTACCAGATACCCATTTCCCTCAAGATACCCGTCACAGCGCCGGGTCGCACCCAGCACCTTGGCGATGGATTGCGCCACCGAGGGCTTTTCTGCGATAACTAGCTTTTGATTCAAATAAACACTCCTTCCTTACTGTGTCCGCATTTAGAAACACAAAAACCGGCCTCCGGGATAAACTACCCACGAACGCCGGTTATGCCTTAAATTTTCATTGAAATGTCGGGTTTTTTAAGCCCCTAAATGCGGACAGTGTGCCTCGTTTTCTGCTTTCGTTCCCGGTCTTTCTGCCGCCGCCGCTGGGCTGCACAGGTGGGGCAATACCGACTCCTGTTCGAGCCGGGAACGTACCTTGCACCGCAGCTGACGCACCGTCGCAGGGACACGTCTTTGAAAATGTCCGCCTCCAGTTCCGGGAACGCTGGTAACACCGCATTCCGAAACCAGCGGCAACAGACGGAATAGGAAATCCGCTGCGGGCAGACGCACCCGTCCCCATCATCCAACAGGATGCAGTTGCCCTTGTCGCAGTTGCAGCAATGCTTCTTGATGAGTTTTGCCGCCTGCTTCTGCTGGCTGGGGGACATCTGATATAGCGTTCCGTCCGGGTGTCGCTCAATGGGCGGGCCGTACCGTGAACTTTGTTCCACGTTTTTCACCTCCTGCATAAAAATAAGCTCACACGAGGTTTTAAGTCGTGTGAGCTATGTATATCTGCATAGGGAAGTGCGTCCGCTTGTGTCACAGGCACCCTTCTCCTAAACGATGTTCATTTTTTCTGCTTTTTCATAGTGTTCTGAAAACTCTTATCCAGCAAATCAAGAATCGTATCGTCAGGAACAGTGTCGTCCAGCAGGATGTTGACCCAATTTGATTTGTTCATGTGATAGCCAGGGAGGAAACCGAGAGATTGCCGCAGAAGGTCAATCATCAGCGGTTCGCACTTCACATCCAAAATATCCACTATCTCTACGCCCGTCAGCCCCAGCTTATTTCTGGGGACATCCATCACGAGACCGTACCATTTCTGGTTATCCTGGTGGCGTAGGACAGCATAAGAAGGATATTTCATCCACAGATACTCCGGCTCTGTCCTATATTTCTTTTTCGCATAATCTTCGCATAATCAAAAATGGCTTGTCTATCCATTGATGCCTCCATCCATTGTCCGTTCAAAACGAAGCTGCTTAATCACACAGGAACACCGCAGTTCCCATATCATAGATTTTGATTGGCACACCGAACTTCTCGCCAGATTGGTAGGTCGCTCCTCCTGCCAGGATTTGATCCATGCCAGCCATGAGTTCAGGAATGATTTCCGGTTTCAACGGCAAATCCGCATGGGATGGGTAAATCAGGTCATACTCTGACCGATGCGCCCACACTTTGTCCAGACTCTGCCGATAACTGACCAGATTTCGCATGGAGCCAAACAGAAAGATTTCCCCATTCTGGATAGAGTCACTGCTGAATAACACCCTTCGATTGATGTCCAAAAGAGCAATGCTGCCGGGCGTATGGCCGGGCTGCGTGATTACTCGTAGCGGACGATTGCCCAGGTCAATGACATCTCCGTCCCACACCGGAGTCGGTGTCGGATGGGACGCTCCCCGCTGAAAATAGTTGATGTACTCAGCCGGATTCATAAATGCCGTATCAAAGGCGTCATTTCCGGCAATGTGATCTATATCAGCGTGGGTATTCAGTAGTTGCAAAGGCAAATCGGTGAGGGTCTCGGCAATCTCTCTCGCATT
>JAJBTD010000138.1 GCA_020861055.1 Clostridiales bacterium
GAAAGTTGTCCTTTCTTCTTTCCCTAAGTGTAAAGTATGATTGACGAACCTACACAACGATTTCCCAAATTCGCAGAACGAAGCCTTGACAAAAGGGAGCGGACTGGATATACTGACCTTAACTGTCATCTGCTGAGAAGGGGAGGAGTACGTGCTCCCGCCGGGCAAAGAGAGGCGCTGTTTGGTGAAAGGCGCCGCCGGCGGCGCGCAGAAGGTCGCCCTGGAGCTGCGGCGCTGAATCGTGAACAGTAAGCGCCGCCGGTCCCCCGCCGTTACCGGGTCATGAGTGTGGCGCTTGCGCCAAATTCAGGTGGTACCACGGACAGAATCTGTTCGCCCTGAGCCAGAGACGGCTTGGGGCGTTTTTGCTGTCCCGACGGCCGATATGAGAAAACGGAGCGTGAAGAGAAAATGGCAAGAGAACTGCCGAAGGTGTATGAACCTCAGAAGGTGGAGTCCCGCATTTATCAGCAGTGGGAGGAGAACGGCTGCTTCCGGGGCCACCGTGACCCGGACAAGAAGCCCTATACCATCGTCATGCCGCCCCCCAACGTGACCGGGCAGCTCCACATGGGCCACGCCATGGACAACACGTTGCAGGATATCCTCATCCGGTTCAAGCGGATGCAGGGGTATGCCGCCCTGTGGGTCCCCGGCACGGACCACGCCTCCATCGCCACCGAGGCCAAGGTGGTGGAGGACATGAAGAAGGACGGGCTGACCAAGGACGACCTGGGCCGGGAGAAGTTCCTGGAGCGGGCCTGGGCCTGGAAGAACAAGTACGGCGGGCGTATCGTCAAGCAGCTGCGCACCCTCGGCTCCTCCTGCGACTGGGAGCGGGAGCGGTTTACCATGGACGAGGGCTGCTCCGACGCGGTGAAGGAGGTCTTTGTCCGGCTGTACAATGAGGGCAAGATCTATCAGGGCAACCGGATGGTCAACTGGTGCCCACGGTGCGACACCTCCATCTCCGACGCCGAGGTGGAGTACGAGGAGCAGGACGGCCACTTCTGGCACCTGCTCTACCAGGTGAAGGAGACGGGGGAGTACCTGGAGCTGGCCACCACCCGTCCGGAAACCATGCTGGGCGATACCGCCGTGGCTATCAACGCCGACGACCCCCGGTACGCCCATCTCCACGGCTGCCACGCCATCCTGCCTCTGCTGAATAAAGAGATTCCCATCGTCTGCGACGAGCACGCGGACATGACCAAGGGCACCGGCGTGGTGAAGATCACCCCCGCCCACGACCCCAACGACTTCGAGGTGGGCAAGCGACACAGTCTGCCCTTCGTCCGGGTGTTCACCTATGACGGGCGGATGACCGGTCCGGAGGATGTGGCGGCGTACCAGGCCCTCATCGCTTCCGGTCACGCCCCCGCCGACGAGCCGGAGGTGCTGGACTGCGGCAAGTACGCCGGCATGACCACCGGTGAGGCCCGGAAGGCCATCCTGGCCGACCTGGAGGCCTGCGGCGCGCTGAAATTTGTGGAGCCCCTGAAGCACGACGTAGGCACCTGCTACCGCTGCCACACCAACATCGAGCCCATGGTGTCCAAGCAGTGGTTCGTGCGGATGCAGTCCCTGGCGGAGCCTGCGGTGAAGGCGGTGGAGAACGGGGAGATCAAGTTTGTCCCCGAACGGTTCACCCGGAACTATCTCAACTGGATGAGCAACACCCGCGACTGGTGCATCTCCCGTCAGCTCTGGTGGGGCCATCAGATCCCCGCCTGGTACTGCGACGAGTGCGGCGAGACGGTGGTGGCGAAAGAGGCCCCCGGCGTCTGCCCCAAGTGCGGCTCCGTCCATCTGACCCAGGACCCGGACACCCTGGACACCTGGTTCTCCTCCGCCCTGTGGCCCTTCTCCACTCTGGGCTGGCCGGATGAGAGCAGCGAGGACTACAACTACTTCTACCCCACTGACACCCTGGTCACCGGCTATGACATCATCGGCTTCTGGGTGTCCCGGATGATCTTCTCCGGCCTGGCCTATACGGACAAGGCCCCCTTCCACACCGTCTTTGTCCACGGCATCGTCCGGGACAGCCAGGGCCGGAAGATGTCCAAGAGTCTGGGCAACGGCATCGACCCCCTGGAGGTCATCAACCAGTACGGGGCGGACGCCCTGCGGCTGATGCTGGTCATGGGCAGCACCCCCGGCAACGATATGCGCTACAGCGAGGAAAAGGTGAAGGCCATGCGCAACTTCGCCAACAAGCTGTGGAACGCCAGCCGGTTCCTGCTGATGAACCTGACCATCGGGAAGAACGAGCTGCCGGAGACGCTGGCTCTGGAGGACAGATGGATCCTCTCCAAGCTGAACACCGTCATCCGGGAGGTCACCGCCAACCTGGAGAAATATGAGCTGGGCGTGGCCGCTCAGAAAATTTACGACTTTGTGTGGGACAGCTACTGTGACTGGTATATCGAGCTGACCAAGGCCCGGCTCACCGGGGACGACGAGGACGCCAAGATTCAGGCCCAGCAGGTGCTGTGCTACGTCCTCACCGACATCCTCAAGCTGCTCCACCCCTTCATGCCCTTTATCACCGAGGAGATCTGGCAGGCGCTGCCCCATGAGGGCGACTTCCTCATGCTCCAGTCCTGGCCGGTGGAGAGCGATGTCCTGGCCTTCCCGGAGGACGAGGCCACCATGGAAAAGGTCATGGACGCTATCAAGGCCGTCCGTGCCCGCCGGGCGGAGATGAACGTGGCCCCCAGCCGCAAGGCAGAGCTGACCATCGTGACCGCTCTGCCCCAGGTGTTCCGGGCGGGCGAGCCCTTCTTCCAGCGCCTGGCCGCCACTACCACGGTGACGGTGCAGGAGGAGGCCCCCGCCTCCCTGGAGGGGCTGGTGAGCCTGGTCACCGCCGACGCCAAGCTGTATATCCCTCTGGCAGAGCTGGTGGACCTGGAGGCCGAGCGGAAGCGCATCTCCAAAGAACTGGACAAGAAGCGGAAGTACCTGGCGGGCATCCAGACGAAGCTCAACAACGAGAAATTCGTCTCCAAGGCCCCGGCCAATGTCATTCAGCAGCAGCGGGACAACCTGGACAAGACCAGCCGGGAGATCGCCCAGCTGGAGGAATCGCTGAGCGCCATGGGAGCGGTCTGACCGCCGCCGCAGGCGCCGGAGAGAGCGGCTCTGCGAAAAGATCAAAATAGTGCGCGCCCCTGTATGCCCGTGCAACGGCATACAGGGGCGCTTTGCGTTTGCGCCTTCGCCGGGCGGAGAGCGTTCCGTCAGACGGAATTTCCATTTATTGACAAAAATGTAGCTTTATGGAAATCGCAATGGGAAGGCGACAGAGCCGGCGGTTTTTCGACCGGCTGCCGTCAAAGAAAATATTATGGGAAAAAAGGGGGAAGAAACGGGAACGGAAGGGAAGCGGCGGAGAAAAAAAGAGCGCCTTTTGTCGGATTGCCAAAAAAGGTCGGAAAAGCACGACAAAAAGATAAACTTTTTAAGTGAAAAAGGATTGCGAACGCCGTTGGAGTGTGCTAAATTATGGATAGCAGTCCATAAGAACGCTTCAAAATGCCGGTAAAAGGCTATCTTTTTGAAAATTCAAGGCAAAGGGGAAGGAAAGCAAATGAATACTATTAAAGTTGTGATTGCAGATGCGGATGAGGACGCCCGCCGCAGTCTGGCGGAGGAGCTGGCCGCGGAGCCGGACATCCAGGTGGCGGGCTCCACCGGCGAGGGCGGCAAGGTGACCGCCCTTCTCCGGGAGACCGGCGCGGAGGTGCTGGTGATGGATCTGGTCCTCTTCGGGATGGACGGGCTGGAGCTGTTGGAGCAGATCAACACCCAGGAGGCCCGAAGGCCGGGGATCCTGATCTATTCCAGCTTTGTGGCCGGAGGGGTGGCGGCCCGGACGGCGGAGCTGGGGGCGGACTACTTCCTGACCAAGCCCAACCGGGGCCAGGCGGTGGTGGAGCGCATCCGCCTCCTGCGCAACAGCGCCACCGTGACCCCCAAGGCCTATCAGAATATGGAGACGCTGGTCACCTCCATCATCCACGAGATCGGCGTCCCGGCCCATATCAAGGGATATCAGTACCTAAGAGAGGCCATCCTCATCGCCGTGGACGACATGGACGTGATCAACGCCGTTACCAAGGTGCTCTACCCGGAGGTGGCGAAGCGCTACGGCACCACCGCCAGCCGGGTGGAGCGGGCCATCCGCCACGCCATCGAGGTGGCCTGGGACCGGGGCGATCTGGAGACGCTGCAAAAATACTTCGGTTACACCGTCTCCAACGCCAAGGGCAAGCCCACCAACAGCGAGTTCATCGCCATGATCGCCGACCGGCTCCAGCTCCAGCGCAAGGAGCGGTGACGGCCCGGCAGAAAAACAGGGCCGCAGAGCGGACACTCCCGCTCTGCGGCCTGCGTATTGAGGAAAAGAGAGGTATTTACTTTTTCTTTTTCTGCTGCGCCTGCTGCTCCTCCAGCTCCCGCTGGGCCTGGCGCTTTGCCTTCTCCTCCTGGGACTCCTTCCACAGCCGGTCGGCGGTGGGCTTCCAGTTGGCGGCGTACTCTACGCACTTGTCGCACAGGTGATCCACCGTCTCCGGAGACTCCAGGTCGGTGGAGTGGGCGCCGGTCTCCTTGACCATCTTGCGCAGGGCGTCCGGGTTTTCCAGCATGGGGCAGGGACGGAGATGGTTGTCGTTGAAGGGCTGGCCGTCGTGATAGGCCATGAAGATGGGGGACTGGAGGGCCTCCAGCAGCGTGCACTCCCGAATGTTGCAGTTGGAGTAATGGATAAAGACGCAGGGGTCCACGTCGCCGTTGGCGTTGATGTGGAGATACCGTCTGCCGCCGGCGATACAGCCGCCCACGAACTCGCCGTCGTTCTGGAAGTCCATGGGGAACAGGGGCTTGGTAGCCCGGTAGTGGCGGATGCGGTGATAAATCGTCTCCCGCTGCTCCGGGGTGAGCAGCAGATCGGGGCTGGCGTCGTTGCCCACGGGCATATAGTGGAAGTACCAGATGAAGTAGACCCCCAGATCGATCAGGCTGTCGTAGAACTCCTCCGAGGTGATGGAGTCCAGGTTGGCGCTGGTGTAGCAGGCGGAGATGCCGAACACCAGGCGGCGCTGATGGAGCAGCTGGATGGCGTGGATGACCTTTTGATAGACCCCCTGGCCCCGGCGGCCATCGGTGGCCTCCTCAAAGCCCTCCAGGGAGATGGCGGGGATAAAGTTCTTCACCCGGAGCATATCGTCGGCGAACTGCTCGTCGATGAGGGTGGCGTTGGTGAAGCACAGGAAGATGCAGTCATTGTGCTTCTCGCACAGGCGGATGATGTCCTTCTTCCGCACCAGCGGCTCGCCGCCGGTGTAGGTGTACATATAGACCCCCAGCTCCTTGCCCTGACAGATAATGCTGTCGATCTCGTCATAGGACAGGTTCAGCCGGTTGCCGTACTCCGCCGCCCAGCAGCCGGTGCAGTGGAGGTTGCAGGCGGAGGTAGGGTCCAGCAGGATGGCCCAGGGAATGTTGCAGTTGTATTTCTTCCGCATCTCGTCCTGGAGGGGCCAGCCCTTCAGATTGACGTTGATGAAGAAGTTGGTAACCACCGTTTTCAGCACGTCCTCGTCCGTGTCCTTGATGAGGCGGAGGATGTACTGGTGGTAGGGGTTATCGGGGTTATAAACAGCCTCCCGGATGGCGTTGCGCTGCCGGGGGAACATTCCTTCGGCGACCTTGTCCCCCACATCTATCAGCTTTTTCATGTTGGTCTCCGGGTCCTTCTGGAGATAGGCAATTGCCTGCTCCAGGCCGAACTTCTTAATTGCATTTCCAACGTCCATAAAATGGGCCTCCTTTTTTGCCGTCATTGCAGCCGGACTTCCGGCCCATACGCAATGTTCTCCGACTTGTTAAGCCCGATTATAGGCCGTCTTTTTTCAGTCTGCACCGGACAGATTTTCCGTTTGTCGAATTTTTCCGCAATTGGCCCGAACTGTTACAATTTTGGACGAAGTTTGCATTTTGTCCAAAAGGAGGCGGAAATGTCAGGCGGGGACCTATGGCGTCTCGTCCGGTGGGGAGTCCGGTTCATCGGGAGGCTCCGCCAGGGCGTTCGCCCGCTCCTCCCGCGGCTCCATGGTGATAATGAAGTAGTGAACGATGGACTCCTTCCCCTGCTTTTTGTGGAGGTAGAACCACCCGAAAACGGAGAATACCAGCGCCCCCACCAGGTTGACGAACAAATCCTCCATGGTGTCTACGATGCCGATGTCCAGGTAGCCGCCCTCCACCACCGCCAGCTCGTTGCCGTCGGCGTCATAGAGAACCGTATAAGCGATGTCCTGCACGATCACCGGGTCGTTTTTCGCCTCCGGGTTGAGGGAAACAGAGCCGATGGTAGTGACGATCTCGTCCTTCTGCATATCCAGGCAGAAAAGCTGGTCTGCGGAGAACTCCACAAACTCCCACATTACCCCCACCGTCATGGAGAAGCAGAAGGACACGATAGCCACGAACAGGGGAGCCATGTTCAGCCGTTTGGTGCGGGTGTTGAGCAGCTCCACCAGGTTGAAGCCCACAGAGGCGGCCAAAAAGCCGTTGAACGTGTGGAGCAGCGTGTCCCAGAAGGGGATGTAGCCGTAAAAGTTGCCGATCTCCCCCAATATCTCGGCGGCGAACACAAAGACATAGATAGACACTTCCAGCGCGTCGGGCAGATAGATGCGGAACCTGCCCCGCAGGAAGGAGGGCACCACCATAATGACCAGGGACAGGACGCAGAGCATCACATAGTTGTAGTTCCCCTGGATAAACTGACGGATCATGCAGAAGATGACCAGTATCCGCAGCACCAGGTAGACGGTCAGGGTGGCCCCACGGGAATGGGCAGCCTGTCGGAACCGTTCCCGCCGCTGCTGCCAGGTCGTTTTTTGTCTCATAGCTGTCTCTCCGTTTCTCTTGGACCCTTCTCGGAAAGGGTATGCGCTCGGTCCCGGTGTTAGACCGACAATCGAAATATCTCCCCATACAGCTACGCCTCCCGCCGGGTTGCCCTGGCGGGAGGCGCATGATAAAGGGTTTGTTCTGTCTTTAGTAGCCCATGTCCGGGTTGGCGGGGGCAGCGGGCGCGGGAGGCTCAGGCTTGTCGGCGACCACAGACTCGGTGGTCAGCAGGATGGAGGCCACGGAGGCGGCGTTCTCCAGAGCGGAGCGGGTCACCTTGGTGGGATCGACGATGCCGCTGGGGATCATGTCGCAATAGACCTCCTTGTAGGCGTCGAAGCCATAGCCCACCTTGCCGGAGGACTGGATCTTATCCAGCACCACGCCGCCGTCGATGCCGGCGTTGGCAGCAATCTGCTTCACGGGAGCGGTCAGAGCCTTGGCGATGATGGAGATACCGGTCTTCTCGTCGCCCTCGGCGTCGGCCAACAGGGCCTCCACAGCGGGAATGGCGTTGACGTAGGCGGTGCCGCCGCCGGCCACGATGCCCTCTTCCACAGCGGCGCGGGTGGCGTTCAGGGCGTCCTCCACACGGAGCTTCTTCTCCTTCATCTCGGACTCGGTGGCAGCGCCCACCCGGATGACGGCCACGCCGCCGGCCAGCTTGGCCAGACGCTCCTGGGCCTTCTCCTTGTCATAGTCGGAGGTGGTGTTAGCGATAAGGGAACGGATCTGACCCACGCGGGCCTTGATCTCGGCGGGGTCGCCGCCGCCGTCCACAATGGTGGTGGTCTCCTTGGTGACCTTCACCTGACGGGCGGAGCCCAGATGGAACAGCTGAGTCTCCTTCAGCTCCATGCCGGTGTCGGAGGAGATCACAGTGCCGCCGGTGAGGACGGCGATATCCTGGAGCATTTCCTTCCGGCGATCGCCGAAGCCGGGGGCCTTGACGCAGACCACCCGCAGGGTGCCCCGGAGGCTGTTGACGATCAGGGTGGACAGGGCGTCGCCCTCCACGTCCTCAGCGATGATCAGCAGCTTCTTGCCGGACTGGGCGATCTGCTCCAGCAGAGGCAGCAGCTCCTGGATGGAGGAGATCTTCTTGTCGGTGATGAGGATGACGGGATCGTCCAGGACGGCCTCCATCTTCTCGGTGTCGGTGACCATATAGGGGGTGACGTAGCCACGGTCAAACTGCATGCCCTCGACCACCTCAGAGTAGGTCTCGGCAGTCTTGGACTCCTCCACGGTGATGACGCCGTCGTGGGAAACCTTCTCCATGGCGTCGGAGATCAGAGCGCCCACAGACTCGTCGCCGGAGGAGATGGTGCCGACGCGGGCGATGTCGTCCGGGCCGGAGACAGGCTGGCTGTTGGCCTTGATCGCCTCCACAGCGGCGGCGGTGGCCTTGGAGATGCCCTTCTTCATGACCATGGGATTGGCCCCGGCGGCCAGGTTCTTCAGGCCCTCGGAGACGATGGCCTGAGCCAGCAGGGTGGCGGTGGTGGTGCCGTCGCCGGCCACATCGTTGGTCTTGGTGGCGACCTCCTTCACCAGCTGAGCGCCCATGTTCTCAAAGGGGTCCTCCAGCTCGATCTCCTTGGCGATGGTCACGCCGTCGTTGGTGATGAGGGGAGAGCCGTACTTCTTGCCCAGGACCACGTTCCGGCCCTTGGGGCCCATAGTGATTTTGACGGTGTTGGCCAGCTGGTCCACGCCGCTCTGGAGAGACCGGCGAGCCTCCTCGCCGTAGCTGATCAGTTTAGACATAATCGATTACCTCCAATAGTTGAGATGATTTTACATTACTCTACGATGGCGAGAATATCGCTCTGACGAACGATGGTCAGCTCCTCGCCGTCCACCTTGACCTGAGTGCCGGAGTACTTGCCGGTGACGACCTTGTCGCCCACCTTGATGGTCATGACGACCTCCTTGCCGTCCACCATGCCGCCGGGGCCGACAGCCAGGACCTCAGCGATCTCCGGCTTCTCCTTGGCTGCGCTGGTGAGGATGATGCCGCCCTTGGTGGTCTCCTCCGCCTCGATCATCCGCAGGATGACCCGGTCAGCTAAAGGCTTGAGTTTCATAGTGAATGCCTCCTATAAAAATAAGAATTAACGAAGTGAAAAGGGGTTCTCGTTCTGGCACTCTAAAGTCCCGAGTGCTAAGAACAGTGTTATCATAACCCATCCGCCGTAAAAATGCAAGCCCTTTGAGGGATATTTCCGATGAAATTCACAAATCATTCAAAAATAGCCTGACTGCAAAACGGCGGGGAGGGAGCGAACCGCTCCCTCCCCGCCGGTCTGTTCTGTTTCGGCTTTTTTGTGTCAGATATCGATTTTATGACCATTTTCCGCATATAATCGAGAAAAACGGGCTTAAGGCTGCTTTTTCAGCCGAATTGCGCCGCGCGTCTATCCGAAAATGCCCGCTTTCCGCGCTCTGTCCCGGATACGCCAAAAATCGGCGGCGGGACGGTCACTTTTTAGCAGACGGGCGGAAGGAGAGCAAATTCGACCGGGCGGATTACCACTTTCTCGCCTGGGACTGGGCCTGGGCCGCCGTGCCGCCGGAGGCGCTCTCCTCCGGGTCCAGAGTCAGATGAGGGGTGTAGCCCTCCTTCTCCGGCGTTTTGGGGGCCTTGGGAATCTTCATCTCTCCGGAGAGGCCATCCCGCTGGAGCATCCGCTCCATCACCTCGATGTCCGAGGCGATGTCCAGCATATCGCCCTCGAAGAGCTTATCCAGCTGTATCTCGAAGCCCTCCACCACCTTGTCCAGAATGCCCGCAATGCGCTGTTTGGTGCCGTCGATATTGTCGCCGCCCACCGACTGGGCGTCCAGCTCGGCGTATTTGTTGAGCATTTTCAGGGTGGTGGGCAGATAGTAGTCCAGGAAGGTGTGCAGCTCGTTGGCCCGCTCCGGGTGTTTTTTGAGATAGTAGAGGATGTGTCGGGTGATCTCCTCGATGCGCGCGATCTTCCGGCTGATCTCCTCATCCGGAATGCGGTCGTTGGCGTCCCGGATCTGCTTGAGAATCCTGTCCTCGGCGGAGAAATCCAAATGATCCGGGGAGGGCTCCGGTGCCTTCTCCTGCTTGGGCTTGGGCTGGGGCCGGGCGTAGGAGTTGTCCACCACCAGGGCCTCGGCGGAGAAATCCAGATAGGCCCGTTCTCCGAACGCCCCCAGGTCGATCAGCTCCTGGAGCGTCTCGCACACCTCGTCCAGATCCGCCTGGAGGGACTCCGCCAGGCGGCGGAGGGGGATGATGGGCTCATTGCCCATCCGGGCCAGGTAGCGCTTATACTTCCGCTGCTGCCGGTTCAGGCGTCCGCCCTTGGCGGTCATCCAGATGCCCACGCCCGTCATCAGCAGGGGGAACCAGCCGTCCTCCAGGACATATTCGGGAAAATATGGCATCCACTCCGCCACAATGGAGAAAAAGGTCACGCCGAAGAGGAAGATCAGCACTGCGCCGGCGATCGTCCACCCTTTGCCGTCCTTCAGCCTGACATAGGGGAAGGGCCGCCCCGGCTGATAGCCGGTGGTAGCTCGTCCGCTGCTGGGAGGGGTGGCGCCGGCCGAGTGTCCCCTTACCTGCTTCCGCCCGTCGCTGCCCGTGTGGGAATCCTTCACCAGCTTCATGATCAGCAGGACGACTGCCACCGGAGCGGTGGCGCCCAGGCAGAAGCAGACAATGATGACCCACCAGGGGATGTTGGGGAGCTTCTGGATCAGCTCGTCCAGGCTGTTGTTTCGATTGTTCATAACGTCCTCCCGTCCAAAGCAGGCGCTGTTGTCTGCATCGGACTGCTCTGCGCAAATTCTCATTATTAGTATACAACGAAAACCAGCCGCTTGAAAAGAGGATTTTTTCAGATTTCAGGTAAAATAAAGGTAAGCGGAGAGAAGGCCCGGACTGCGGCGCCTATTGCCGCCCGTTGGGGAGGGCGCTTTGCCCGCGCCGCTGCCGGAGCAGGGGAAGGCGCACATAGAAGGTGTTGATGCCGTTTTCGCTTGCCGCCCAGATTTTGCCCCGGCAGCCGGTGACGATGCCCTCGGCGATGGCCAGGCCCAGTCCGTAGCTGCCGTTGCGCTCCCTGGCGGGGTCGGTGCGGTAGAAGCGCTTGAAGATGTTGCGCAGGTCTGTCCGGGAGATGGGCGCTCCCGGATCGCTGACCGAGAGCAGGCACTGTCTGGAGGAGATGCGCCGCAGGTCTACCTCGATCACGGAATGGGGATTGGCGTATTTTCCCGCATTGTCCAGCAGGATCTCCGCCACCTGCTGGAGCCGTACGGGGTCGCCCCACACCTCCAGCCCCGGCTCGATCCAAGTGGAGATGCTGTGATCCCGCTCAAAGCACACCGGCTCAAAGATCATCACCGCGTCCGCCACCGCCTTGCTCCAGTCCACCCGCTGTCGGACGGCGTTGGGCAAGCCGTTGTCCACCCGCGCCAGCTCCAGCAGCTGCTCGATCAGCTCCCGCATCTGCCGGGACATGATGAGGATGTGCTCGGAAAAGGTCTGCTTGGCCGCCGGGTCGTACTCCGGCTCCTGGAGCAGCTCGGCGTTGGTCAGAATGACCGTCAGCGGCGTTTTCAGCTCGTGGGAGGCGTCCGCCACAAACTGCCGCTGCTCCTTCCAGGCCTGCTCCACCGGCCTGACCGCCCACCGGGCCAGGAGGACGCTGACGAGGAGAAAGGCGGCAAAGCTGGCGACCCCCAGGAGCAAACAGGAAATCAGGGAGTCCGAGAGGCGGCTCTGTTCATAGCTGGAGTCCACAAAGACCAGGCAGTCCCCCGTGGGAACGCTGACCCGGCAGTAGCGGAGGCTGTACCCTTCCAGAATGGCGCTCTCCTGCCCGTCGGACAGGGCGATCTCCGCCAGGTCCTCCAGCACCGACCAGTCCGGGGGCGCGTCGGTGCCCTGCTGGGTCACGCCGATCACGGAGCCGTTTTGATTCAATTGCAGGATGAAGCAGTTGTCCCACACCCAGGAGGGGGCGCGACCTGCCGCTCCCCCTGGCTGAGTACGGTGTCCGCCGCCACCATCATCCGCATCTGCTCCACGATCTCCTGCTCCAGAGCGGCCCGGTTGACCTGATACATCGCCACAAAGATGGCTGTCAGCATGACGGTGACGATGGCCATCATCGCGCAGACGAATTTGACCCGCAGACGGCGTATCATGCCTTGCCGCCCTCCAGATGGTAGCCCATCCGCCGCACCGCCTCGATGCGGACGCCTGAGCCGATGCTCCGCAGCTTTTTCCGCAGGAAGCCCACATAGACCTCCACATGGTTCTCCACGGCGTTGGAGTCAAAGCCCCAGACCTTGGCCAGGATCTGCTCCTTGGGCAGGTTCCGGTCCCCCCGCTGCATCAGCAGCCGCATGACCTCAAACTCCTTGGCGGAGAGGCGGATCCGGTTCTCGCCGCAGGAGAGGGCGCCGCTGGCCAGGTCAAGGCTGGTGTCGCCAAAGGTGAGCACGTCCACCTGCTCCCCCTGGCGGCGGAGAAGGGCGTTGACGCAGGCCAGCAGCTCCCGTGTGTCAAAGGGCTTGGTCAGATAGTAATCCGCCCCGGCGTTCAGGCCCTCCACCCGGTCGGTGACGTCGGATTTGGCGGTGAGCATGAGAATGGGGACGCTGTTGTGCTGTCGCCGGACCCGCCGGGCCAGCTGGAACCCGTCCATCCGGGGCATCATCACGTCCAGGATGAGCAGGTCGTACACCCCCAGCTCGGCATATTCCGCCCCGGCCTCCCCATCGTAGGCGACGTCCGCCTGAAAGCCCTGGGCCTCCAGCAGCGTTTTCAGAGAGTCGGCCAGCAGCCGCTCGTCCTCAATAACCAGAATTTTCATCGGTATCCTGCCTCCTGCGGTATTTTCCTTCATTATAATCCGCCAGCCTTAAATCAGACTGAAAAGAGAGAGGGGATTTCCCTTTTGCAGCGGCGGCGCCAAAAACGGTTGACATCCCCGCCCCGGCGTGTAAAATAGAGCTGCGGGGCGCTGCGCCCCTAATCTGACAGAAACGGCGGCGTCTGCTGTGATTTTAGCCATCGACATCGGCAATACCAATATCGTCCTCGGCGGTCTGGAGCAGGGCAGGAAGGTCTTCTCCGCCCGCTGCGCCAGCGACCGGAACAAGACGGAGGACGAATACGCCCTGATTTTCCAGGGGATTCTCTCCATGCACGGCGTCTCCCCCGACCGTATCGAGGGGGGCATCCTCTCCTCGGTGGTGCCTGTGCTCCGCACCGTCGTTCCCCGCGCCATCTATCTGCTCACCGGGAAGCAGATCATGGTGGTGGGCAACGGCCTGAAAACCGGGTTGAATATCCGCATGGACAACCCCGCCCTCCTGGGCAGCGACCTGGTGGTGGACGCGGTGGCGGCGCTGGCCAAGTATCCCACCCCTATCGCCGTCTTTGACATGGGCACCGCCACCACCCTCTCGGTCATCGCCAAAAACGGAGACTATATCGGGGGGATGATCATCCCCGGCCTCCGGGTGTCGGTGGACTCCCTCTCCGCAAGGGCCGCCCAGCTGCCCTATATCAACTTCGCCGTTCCCAAGGCCCTCATCGGCACGAACACGGTGGACTGTATGCAGTCCGGCGCCATCTACGGCTGCGCCGCCATGATGGACGGGCTCATCGACCGGGTGACGGAGGAGCTGGGGGAGCCGGTCTCCGTGGTGCTCACCGGCGGGCTGAGCAGTCTGGTGGGTCCCTGCTGCAAGCGGCCCATCCACATCGAGCAGGATCTCCTCATCGACGGGCTGTATCTCCTCTACCAGAAGAACCTGCCCCGGCGAAAAAAGTGATCTGAGGTACAATTTTCGCTTGCAACTCGCCTCCGGGGGTGGTATAATACCTTCGTTCATCCGGAGATGCAGGTGTAGCTCAATGGCAGAGCTCCAGCTTCCCAAGCTGGCTACGAGGGTTCGATTCCCTTCACCTGCTGTGAAAGATCGTTCCCGGTTTGCTGTTCCAGCGGCAAACCGGGAATTTTATGCGCAGCTGCCCCTGTGCGCTGACATTCCTGGAGAGAGAGGCTGAACTGCTTGAAAGAAAACCTGAAAAAACTGGTATCGTACTATCGTCCTTACAAAAGGACCTTCCTCATCGACCTGTTTTTCGCCATGCTGTCGGCGGTGGTGGCTCTGATCATCCCCCTGGTGGTGCGGTACATCACCTCGTCGGTCATCACGCTCCCGGCAGCGGAGGCGGTCCCCGCCATCTGGAAGCTGGGGCTGCTGATGACTCTGCTGGTGGCTGTCCAGTGCGGCAGCAACTATTACATCTCCAACTATGGCCACGTCATGGGGGCGCAGATGGAGTACGATATGCGCCAGGAGCTGTTCGCCCACTACCAGGAGCTGCCCTTTTCCTTCTACGATGACCAGAAGGTGGGCCAGCTTATGAGCCGCATCACCAACGACTTGTTCGACATCACCGAGCTGCTCCACCACGGGCCGGAGAATATCATCATCTCGGCGGTCAAGCTGATCGGCGCTCTGGTCATCCTGCTGTCCATCAGCCCCACCCTGGCCCTGGCCGCCTTCGCCCTGGTGCCGTTTATGCTGTGCTACGCCCTGTATTTCAACAAGAAGATGAAGCGGGCCTTCCGCCGGAACCGGGAGCGCATCGCCCAGATCAACGCTCAGATCGAGGACAATCTCTCCGGCATCCGGGTGGTCAAGTCCTTCACCAACGAGGCGGTGGAGGAGGAGAAGTTCCGCATGGGCAACGATGGCTTTCTGGACGCCAAGCGGGACAGCTACCGCTATATGGGCGGCTACAACTCCGGCCTGACCGCCTTTATCACCATGATCCAGGTGGTGGTCATCGTGACGGGCGGCATCGGCATCGCCCAGGGCGCAGTAGAGGTCGCTGACCTGGTGACCTTCCTGCTGTACATCGGCGTGTTTACCGACCCCATCAAGACCCTCATTGACTTCACCGAGCAGTTCCAGAACGGCTACACCGGGTTTGAGCGCTTCCTGGAAATCCTGCGCATCGCCCCGGACATCCAGGACGCCCCGGACGCCGTGGAGATCGCCGGTGCGGAGGGGAACATCTCCTTCCGTGACGTCTCCTTCCACTATGAGGGGGAGGAGCGCCCGGTGCTCAACCATGTGGAGCTGGACATCTCCGCCGGAAGCTATGTGGCCCTGGTGGGCTCCTCTGGCGTGGGAAAGAGCACCCTGTGCAACCTAATCCCCCGGTTCTATGACGTGACCGACGGAGCCATCCTCTTGGACGGGAAGGATATCCGGGGCATTACCCTGGAGAGCCTCCGGCGGCAGATCGGCATGGTGCAGCAGGAGGTCTATCTCTTTGCGGGAACGGTGATGGAGAACATCCGGTACGGCCGCCCCGACGCCAGCCGGGAGGAGGTCATCCAGGCGGCCAAAGAGGCTAACGCCCACGACTTTATTATGGAGCTGCCCAACGGCTACGACACCGACATCGGCCAGCGGGGGGTCAAGCTCTCCGGGGGCCAGAAGCAGCGGCTCTCCATCGCACGGGTATTCCTGAAGGACCCGCCCATCCTGATCTTTGACGAGGCCACCTCCGCTCTGGACAACGAGAGCGAGCGGCTGGTGCAGGAGAGCCTGGAGCGGCTGGCGAAGGACCGCACCACCCTGGTCATCGCCCACCGCCTGTCCACCATCCGCAACGCCCAGCGCATCCTGGTGCTCACCGACCACGGCATCCAGGAGCAGGGAGATCACCGGGAGCTGATGGCCCAGGACGGTATCTATGCCCGGCTGTACCGGATGCAGTTCGACGGCAGCGCAAGCTGAGGCCAATGTTCTGACAGACAGCGGTGGCGGTTTAGCCGTTTTCCCGAAAGACCAGCTCTCTTCCATCCTCAGGGAAATGGGAGAGAGCTGGTTTATTTTGCCATTTTCCTCGAAAAGTCTCGATAAAAAGTGGCGGTTCGGCTGTCGAAATCCATTGCAAAACGAAACTATCTGTGGTAGATTAAGAAAAAACCACGATGAAAGGGGCTTGAAAGATGGACGGAATCAGGGTGATGATTGCGGAGCGCGACCCGATTTTGCGGCGGAATATGGAGCGCAGCCTGGGCCAGACCGGGGACATCCGGGTGGTGGGCAGCACCGGAGACGGGAACGCCATCCTGCCTATGCTGTGGCGGACAAAGCCCCATGTACTTCTGGTGGAGCCTGCATTTTCGGACGCAGACGGTCCGGAGCTGCTGTACCGGGTCCGGCAGGAGCTGGGGCCGCAGCTCCGGATGGTGGTGATCGTGGGCAGCACCAGGGGGTTTGTCATGGAGCGGCTGGTTCAGCTCCGGGTGTGCTATTTTCTGACAAAGCCGCTGACCATGGCCGCGCTGGAAGAGTATATCCGTCTGTCCATGCTGGAGGAGGAGCCGCCGGAGCAGCGGCGTCTCGCCCTGGAGCGCCGGGTCTCCCTGGCGTTTCGGGAGATGGGCGCCCGACCGGGCAGGAGGCAGTATCTGTATGCCGTCATCGCTGTCTGCGCCGCTGCGGAGCAGCCCCAGCTTCTCTACGACGGCGTGACCAAGGCAGTCTATCCCCTGGTGGCGAGAAGGTGCAGCGCCTCCATCGAGGCGGTAGAGCAGGGAATCCGCAGCATGAGCGAATGGCTGTGGGAAAAGGGAAACCGGGAGGCGCTGGAGCGGTATTTTCCTCCGGCGATCTATGGGAGAGCCGTTCGGCCCAGCAACTCCGCCTTTGTGGGCGCTCTGGCCCAGCAACTGCGGGAGGACTGGCGGATGTGGGGATAATCGAATCGGTTTATATATTGGGGGCAGACTGCCTCTGGAAACGCCTTCGGGAACGGTTTTCCGGAGGCGTTTCCTGTTGGAACAGGCAGTCGGCACAGCCGGGAATTTCCCTTTGCACCCAAAAGTTTACAAATGCCCGTTGAATCGGCTATAGGGGCATGGTATGATTATCGTGACGTTTTTAGACGCTGCGGCGGAGCCGTCTGCCGCGGGGACAGGAGGGGAACCATGCCGTTTATTGAGCTGAAGCACATCTGTAAACGCTACCAGATGGGCGAAATGGAGATTTTGGCGGTAGAGGACATCTCTTTTACCATTGAAAAGGGAGAGTTTGTGGTCATTGTCGGTCCCTCCGGGGCGGGCAAGACCACAGTGCTCAATCTGCTGGGCGGCATGGACAGCTGCTCCGGCGGGGAGATCATTGTGGACGGGCAGACCGTCAGCGGCTGCACTGACCGCCAGCTCACCGAGTACCGCCGCCACGATATCGGCTTTGTCTTTCAGTTTTACAACCTGGTCCAGAACCTGACCGCCCTGGAGAATGTGGAGCTGGCTGCTCAGATCTGCCGGGACCCGCTCCCGGCGGAGGACGTGCTGCGCCGGGTGGGGCTGGAGGACCGGATGGGGAACTTCCCCGCCCAGCTCTCCGGCGGCGAGCAGCAGCGGGTGGCCATCGCAAGGGCGCTGGCAAAAAATCCCAAGCTGCTCCTCTGTGACGAGCCCACCGGCGCGCTGGACTATGTCACCGGCAAGCAGATTTTGCAGCTGCTCCAGGACACCTGCCGGAAGCACGGCATGACGGTGGTGGTCATCACCCACAACTCCGCCCTGACCCCCATGGCGGACCGGGTCATCCGCATCCACAGCGGCAGGGTGGCCTCCATCGTCACCAACGACCATCCTACCCCGGTGGAGCAGATCGAGTGGTGAGCCCATGTCGAAAAAAGCGCTGAACACCGATCTTTTCCGGGAGATCAAAAACACCCGGAGCCGATTTTTCTCCATTCTGGTCCTGGTGATCATCGCCGTCTGCTTCCTGTTTGGCCTGCGGATGGCCGCCCCGGACATGAAGGCGTCTATGGACGCCTATCTGGACGCCCAGGAGCTGATGGACGTACACATCATGTCCACCCTGGGTCTGACCCAGGAGGACGTGGACGCCGTGGCGGAGACGGAGGGGACGCTGCTGGCGGAGGGGGCCTATGCGGTGGACGCCCTGGCCACCGGCAGCGCGGAGACCATGACGGTCAAGACGCTGAGCCTGAGCGAGAACGGCGTCAACCAGCCCTATGTCACCGAGGGGCGGCTCCCCCAGGCGGCGGACGAGTGTCTGGTGGAGGAGAACGTCCTATCCACCATGGGGCTGGAGATCGGAGACACCATCACCCTGGACACGGGCACCGGCTCCTATGAGGACACCCTGAGCGTCACCAGCTTTACCATCGTGGGGACGGGGACCAGTCCCCTGTACGTCTCCATGTCCCGTGGCACCTCTACCCTGGGCAACGGCAGCGTCTCTGCCATCATCGTGCTGACAGAGGACGCCTTCGACATGGACTACTTCACCGACATCTACATCCGCACCCAGGGAACGGCGGAGCTGAACACCTATGAGGACGAGTATGAGGCGCTGGTGGAGGAGTACACCCAGCGGCTGGAGCTGATTCGGTCCGAGCGGGAGCAAGCCCGGACCGACGAGGTGAAAGGCGAGGCCCAGGAGGAGATCGACGACGCCTGGGCGGAATACTACGACGCCGAGGCGGAGGCACAGCAGGAGCTGGACGACGCCGCCGCAGAGCTGGACGACGCCGCCCAGGAGCTGTCCGACGGCTGGCAGGAGTACGAGGACGGCCTTTCCGACCTGGCCGACGCCAGACAGGAGATCGCCGACGGAAAGGCGGAACTGGCGGACGCCTATACCACCCTGAAAGAGGGGGAGGCGGACTACGCCGACGGCTTGGCCGAGTACCAGGACGGAGAGGCGGCCTATGCCGACGGCCTTTCCGAGTATCAGGACGGAGAGGACGCCTATGCCGGCGGCCTGGAGCAGTATGAGGCGGGCAAGGCCGCCTATGAGGAGAGCCTGGCAGAGTATGAGGCGGGGGAGACTGCCTACGCCGAAGGTCTGGCGGAATACGAGGCGGGAGAAGCGGCCTACGCCGACGGCCTGGAGCAGTACGAGGCCGGGGAGACCGCTTACGCCGAGGGCCTTGCCCAGTATGAGGCGGGCCTGACAGAATACGAGGCGGGTCTGGAGCAGTACCAGGTGGGCGTGGCGGCGTATGAGGCTGCCGCAGCCGCCCTGGAGCAGCAGCGGCAGAGCCTGCTCGACAGCGGACTGACAGGGGAACAGGTGGACGCCCAGCTGTCGGAGTACGAGGCGGAGCTGGCAAGCACCGCTGCCGCGCTGGAGAGTACGAAGGCGACCCTGGATGAGAGCAAGGCGACGCTGGACGAGACGAAGGCGGCCCTGGAGGCCAGCCGGACTCAGCTGGACGAGACGAAGGCGACGCTGGAGGCCAGCCGCAGCCAGCTGGACGAGGCCAAGGCCACTCTGGTGGCCACCCGCAGTCAGCTGGACGATGCAAAGAGCCAGCTGGACGCCGCCGCCCAGGAGCTGGCGGACAGCTGGGCCATTCTGGAGAGCAGCCGCAGCCAGCTGGACAGCGCCAAGGCCACCCTGAAGAGCAGCCGCAGCCAGCTGGATGCGGCCAAACAGGAGCTGGCGGACGCCAGGCAGGAGCTGGACGAGGGCTGGGCCGAATACTATGACGGGCTGGACGAGATCGCGGATGCGGAGCAGGAGGTGGCCGACGGCGAGAGCGAGCTGGCCGACGCCTATATCGAGCTGATCGACGGCGAGAGCGAGTACGCCGACGGCCTGCGGGAATATGAGGACGCCAAAGCGGAGGCGGAGGAGGAACTGGCGGATGCCCGGCAGGAGATCGAGGACGCCCAGGCCGAGGTGGACGACATAGACGCGGCGGAGTGGTACATTCTCGACCGGACGGACAACACCGGCTTTGCCAGCTATGAGCAGGACGCCGAGCGGATGGGCAATCTGGCCACCCTGTTTCCCACCATGTTCTTCCTGGTGGCGGCTCTGGTGTGCCTGACCACCATGACCCGGATGGTGGAGGAGCAGCGGGTGCAGATCGGCGGATTGAAGGCTCTGGGCTACTCCAAGGCGGACATCGCCCGGAAATATGTGGGCTACGGGCTGATCGCCTCCCTGACGGGGAGCGTGATCGGGCTGATATTGGGCGGGATCGGCATCCCGTGGGTCATCGTCACCTGCTGGAAAATCATGTACGACTACCCCGGCGTGGTGCTGACCTTCTCCTGGCCCACCGCCCTGGGCTGCGTGGTGGCGGCGGTGGGATGCTGCACCGTGGCGGTGCTGGCCTCCGCCCTGACCGCCCTCCGGACGACCCCTGCCTCTCTCATGCGGCCCAAGACGCCCCAGGCGGGGAAGCGGGTCTGGCTGGAGCATATCCCCTTTATCTGGAAACGGCTGAGCTTCAGCTACAAGGTCACGGTGCGCAACCTGTTCCGATACAAGAAACGGCTGTGTATGACAGTCATCGGCATCGCCGGTTGCACCGGGCTGATCATCACCGGCTTCGGCCTGCGGGACTCTATTATGGATATCCTGACGCTCCAGTATGACAACGTCAGCCCCTATTCCGCCATCCTCTATCTGGGGAGCGATCTGACGGAGGACGAGGAGCAGGAGCTGGAAAACGCCTTGGCGGACGAGGAGGAGCTGGACGGCTATACTTATGTCTACCTGAACACGGTGACGCTGGAGAGCGATACTTATTCTCTCTCCGGCAATATCCTGGCGGTGGAGGACCCGGAGGACCTGGACGGCTTCTGGGACTTCCATGACCGGGTCACCCAGGAGCCGGTGGAGATGCAGTCTGACGGGGCGCTGGTTTCGGAGAAGACCGCCGACCTGTTGGGATTGGAGGTGGGCGATTCCATCACCGTCGTCAACGGCGACGACCGGGGGACGGTCACTATCACCGGCATCGTGGAAAACTATGTTCAGCACTATGTCTATCTGACCAAGGACGCCTATGAGGCGGCCTTCGGCGAACGGCTGGAGGATGGGTCAGTGCTGCTCAACTACAGCGACGAGGCCGACTGGGAGGGGATGGGCAGCCGTCTGCTGGAGCTGGACAGCGTCGCCGGCATCTACTACATGACCGACGCGCGGGAGACGGTGGCAAACCAGCTCAACGGCGTCTATCCGGCGGTCATTATCATTATCTGCGGCGCCGCCGTCCTGGCCTTTGTGGTGCTGTACAACCTCTCCAGCATCAACATCACCGAGCGGCAGCGGGAGCTGGCCACCCTCCGGGTGCTGGGCTTCCGGGATAAGGAGATGCGGGACTATGTGTTCCGGGAAAACATTATCCTGACCCTCATCGGCATCGCCCTGGGCCTGGTGCTGGGCAAGGCGTTCCACAGCTACCTCATCACTACGGTAGAGGTGGAGATGGTCATGTTCGGCCGGACGGCCCAGCCCATGAGCTATGTCCTCTCCGTCGCGATGACGCTTCTGTTCGCCCTGCTGGTAGACTGGGTTGCCGGACGGAGACTGACCAAGATCGACATGGTGGAATCCCTCAAGACGGTGGAGTGAGGGCCGTGACGGACGGGAAAGAGAACAGAGAGAAGAGAAAAACAGGAGGCGGTTATGGTGTGCAAAGCGCTTGACGTACAGAGACGGGAGAAATATATCCGCAGGGCCATGTGGGTGCTGCTGCTCCTCTCACCGCTAATCGCGGTGCTGGTCATGGGAGCGGCGACGGGAACCAGCGTATTCCAGCTGGATGCGTACAATACCACATGGAACGATGAGGTGGGTTATCTCCGGGCGGTGAGGGTCATGAGAACCCAGGGACTGCCCACCGGAATACAGGGCTATAACGAGGTGGCGTCCGATATTCCCGCCTATGGGGCCTATACCATTTTGACCTATCTGCCCTATGCTGCCCTGTCCTTTCTCACGGGGATGACCTCCCACAACTTCATGTATTACTCCAATGTGATCATAATCGTCCTGGGCAACGCCGTGTTTCTCCGTCTGGTAAAGCCGGACGCCAAAAAGACGGCCTGGCTGATCGTCTTTTCCAGCCTGTCCCTCGGCTATGAGCGGTATGTCTGGTCGGGGATGAGCGAGGCGCTCTTCTGCTCTGCGCTCATTGTGTCCCTGGGCTGCTTCCTGTGGCTGTCTGACGGACGGAAGCACGCCCGCTGGAAGGAGAACGTCGTCCTCGCAGGGGCGATCTTGATGATCCTTTACTGTGGGATGCTCCGGTCGTTCCAGTATATCTGGCTGCTGATCCCCATCTATTATGTGCTGACCAGCGACCGGAAGCCTGGAGGCAAGGCGGCCTTCCTTCTGGGGGGACTTGCGGCGTTTGGCGTCTGCTTCGCCGTTTCCCGGTATCTGATGGACCATTGGCGCGCGGTATACTATTACAATCTTGTGGGCGACAATGTAGAGAAGTATCTGGGACTTCTGACTTCCGGTTTCGCGGGAATCAGGCAGATCTTCTCCGAGGTGCTACAGGCGAACATCAGCGCCATAAAGACGGTGATCGGATATCTGCAAAAGGGCAGGCTGGGCGGCGTCATCCTCGTCACCTTCTTTGTCCAGGAGCTGCTCCTTTTTGTTGAGACGGTGCGAAGCATCGTAAAAAGGGAATGGAAAACGGCGTGGCTCATGGGGCTGACCCTGGTCATCGGCGGCGTCATCTACGAGGCGACCATCGTGCTCTATATTGTGGACCAGTGCCTGAGAATGCTGCTGTCCTTTGTCGTCTTTTCCGGCTATCTGCTCTGCATGAAGGCGCACCCCGTCTCCAGAGGTGCGCGGCAGGTGGCGGAGACTGCCCTGGTGGTCGCGGCGCTGTGTATCAACACGTCCTCCTTTGCCATCCCGCAGACCGACGACGAGGTGGATATCGACGAGCTTACATCCAGTCTGGCGGAGGTGCTGGAGCTGGATGAGGACGACGCCTGGGGGAATACCATCGCCAAGCCCTCAGAGTCCGGCAGTATGCAGACAACGATCTGTCTGCCGGTCTATATGAATACCACCACCTGCACCAAAAGTTACCTGAAATCTGCCATTGCCAACGATACATTCCAGAGCAAATATATCATGCTGCCGGACGGATATGCGCTCAGCGAGGCCTGCGCGGAGAAATATGAGATCGTCTGGCAAGGAGACGGGCATACCATCTACCAGGTTTGGGGGGATTTGGAGGAGGAGTGACGCCGTTGGAAGCGCCGCCCGACCGAAACAGACAAAACGACACCGGCAGGAGCCTGCGCCGGAGAGGCGCGGCGTTTCCTGCCGGTGTCGTTTTGTCGGGAGAGATTTGTCAGACATCCTTGGCGGGGCTGTCGATGAGATAGCTCAGCACCCGGAGGGAGTCGGAGAAGTGGAGGCTCTCCACCACCACGTCGGCGTGTGCCTCCGGCACATCCAGGTCGTAGTTGGTAAAGTTCCAGATACCCCGGATGCCCTGCTCCATGAGCTGCTCTGCGGTCTCCTGGGCGAACCGGGCGGGGAGGGTGAGCACCGCCACCGAGGCAGGATGCTCCTCCAGATAGGCCGTCAGCCCGGCGGCGTCCAGCACCGGTATCCCGTTGATCTGGGTCCCGATCCGCTCCGGGTCGGTGTCAAAGGCGGCGGCCAGATGGAAGCCGCTGTCCAGAAAATTGAAATTCTGCATCAGCGCCCGGCCCAGGTTGCCGGCCCCGATGAGGACGGCCTCCTTCTTCTGATGGAGGTATAAGATCTCATACAGCTCCTGGTAGAGACTCTCCACGTTGTAGCCGTAGCCCTGCTGTCCAAATTCGCCGAAGCAGCTCAAATCCTGCCGGATCTGGGAGGCGGTGAGGCCCATATTCTGGCCCAGTGCCGAGGAGGAAATGCGCTGCACGCCTTCCCGGCGCAGAGCGGCGAGATTGCGGCAGTAGCGGGGCAGTCTCCGGATGACTGCGTTGGAGATCTTCCCTTTTTTCATCCTTGTCACCGCCTTTCCAGTGGGGGAATTGGATACAATGGTCTGTTGCTTTTACAAAAAGTGCCTTGCGTTTCCCGTGTCATACTATAACACATGGGCTACGGGGCTGTCAATCTTTTCACAAAGTCCCGGCTGCTCAGAAGTAGACCAGTTCCTCCTGGGGCGGCTGGGTGGGTTTGACCTCCAGGGTGCGGACCACGGGGCCCTCCTCCCCTTGGAAGATGGGGAGACGCTGGAGCTCCACCTGACCGGTGATCTCCACCCACTCCCGGTTTTTCAGGCTCTTGACCTCCGGGCCGCTGCACAGCATCCCCAGGAAGGTGGTGTCCTGGGCGCAGCAGACCATGGCGAACCGGCCTGCCGCAAAGGTGCCCCGGGGGAACTTGGGGGACTTGGCCACCATGCCCCGGAATTTGACCTTTTTGCCCTTGTACCGCTCCATATTGTCCATACAGTCGGTGTACCAGAAGCCGAACTCGTCGTCGCTCAGCTCCAGCACCGGCTTGGACAGGTCGAAGGGGCACAGGCCGTTGTCGTAGTCCTCCACCCGGTCGCCGTCGGCGTACTCCAGATACATCTCCGCCCGGCGGTTGACCATTTTCAGGTTCCGCTGCCGGAGCTGGTCCGCCAGCTGGTCCGTGACCCGGTTGAAGATGAGCATATCCGCGTTGCGCAGCTTCTCCATCATCAGGCTGGCCATATTCTTGGCGTAGCTGTCGAAGGTGGCGGCCTCTATCAGCGTGACGATCTGGTACAGGGCCCAACGGGGCGGAAGGGCCTCCTCCAGCTCCTGGAGCAGCCACATCCCGTTATACTCGATGACGATCTGGGTGGGATGATATTTGTTTTGCAGCCGGAAGAGGTTCTGCCGGTTGAAGTCCGCCTTGTCCTCGATGACGTGACAGGACACGTCGAAGTGAGCCAGCGCCTGGGGGTCGTACTCCTCCTCCCCCTCCTCGGTGATGAGCAGGAGGGTGCGCTCGTCCTTGGTGAACTCCTCATTGGACAGCATAGGGGCGATGAAGTTGGTCTTGCCCGCATCCAGAAAGCCGCAGATCAGATAGACCGGGATGGGCTGCTGCTGAATTGCCATGGTGCAGTCTCTCCTTTGATTACAGACGGAACAGGGCCTTCAGCTCCGGCTCCTTCAGCTCGCTGCCAATGACGCAGAGCCGCCCGGTGACATCCGCCGGGCCGGTGCGCACGTCCACCTCGCCGGGGACGTAGTCGAAGTGGATCCAGGCCCCATCGACCCCTGCTACAAAGCCCTTGGCCCGGAGCACCTGACCATAGGCCCCGGTGTCCAGAGCGTCCAGAGCGGTCTGGATCTCCGCCTGGGTGAACTTCCTGGCCGTCTCCAGGCCCCAGGAGGTGAACACCTCGTCGGCATCGTGGTGATGGTGGTGATGATGGTGGTGCTCGTGGTCGTCGTCCTCATCGTGGTCGTGATGCTGGGGGTCCGCGG